>WTIB01000327.1 GCA_011522905.1 Crocinitomicaceae bacterium
ATAGAAATACCACGTACCGTCTTTGAGCCCATGAGTAAATTGTCCCCGAACAGTAATGATTCCATTTGCTAATCTCTCTTCAAATGGTCCAGTTTGTAATCCATTCGTGTATGTATAGAATTCCTTCAACCCTCCGCTCACGTAATATTTTTTAATTTCTCCATTTCCATTTTCAATAATGGGGGTATGAGTAGAATCTTGCTCATAAAGCTCAATCAAGTAAATGGTATCGTTAGATATGTACTCCCTTTTTTCAAGTCTACCATCATCAAAAAAATATTTCCAATCTCCGTCAGGACTACCAAGGGTGTAATTCCCTTCGACAACTTTGGTCCCCTCTTTACTCCATTCTTTCAAGGAACTATCAGGCACATTAAATTTGAAGAAGCTTTCAGATTTTAATTTTTTGTTATTGTAATAAGCGAGTTGTTTTCCATGAATTCTATCACGAAAATAGTTCCGCTCTTCAGTCAAAACCCCATTGAAGTCATAAAATTTCCATTTCCCGTGTTTTTCTTTTGTTTCTCCAATGATTTCATCAACGTAATAGGAGCCTTTTGAATTGATATGTCTCTTTTGGGCGTCCCAATATAACCTGACCATATCCGTTTGATTTTCAGGCTTAACTTTTTGAGAAAACAGAGACTGACTTGTAAAAATGAACAATGAAACGAAGAAAAATAATCGAAATGCAAACATTAGATGCTAACTTGGTTAATCAAAGCCTTTAGGTTTAGGTTTTGCAGAATTAAAAACAAACCGAATAAAAAGAAAACAATACCTATTAATCGATTCATTTGTTTGAATAAAAATGGGGTCATGAGTGGTTTTAGCTGTTTCGCCCCTATAATCTTCAATAGATCAAAAAGGAAAAAAGTTACAAGTATTACTCCAAGAAAGACAAATTGCTTAAACTCGCCCTCGCCTGTTCCAATACTTTGATTTGCTAAGGTAATAACACTAAACCAGTAGAAAATTACAAGAGGATTGGCAAAATTTAGTAGGAACCCTTTTAAAAAAAGTTTTAAATAGTCTTTTTTTTCAGGATCGTATAATTCTTCGCTTGGCTGATCAGAAATTTGATATTTCTTAAAAAAATTATAAACTCCATATACCATGAATAATCCACCTCCAATAAAGGCAAACAGTATTTTATTTTCAGTGGTATCGATAAGCGTCACTTCAATGATGAAAATTTTTGCAAATAAAATGTAGATAGCGTCACTTAATAAAACTCCTAGATCAAAAGCGATGGCAGCACGAATTCCTCTTCTTATACTTGTTTCAATAAGAACAAAAAAAACAGGACCCATCATCACGCTGAGTAAGAATCCAATACTACATGCTTTAAGAAAAAAATCCATTCGTGCAAAGTTAGAATTTCTTTTCATCAAAATTGGCCTGAACCAATACGACAAAGATCGAATTTAATGTTTTTAATTTTTCTCTCTTTATTCCAATGATTCTCGTTAAATTTGTGCAACATTTAAACGAAGTTTATGAAGACCGCAATTGCAAATGAGAAATTAGACAGTATTCTTGCTAAAGTCGAGAAAAAAGGTGCAGCAGCACCAAAGCTTATTGAAGATTTAAAAGAGCTTCGGGTGATTGCTTTGGAAGAAGGCGATCCTTTAGTTGTAAAAATATTGCGGTTGACTTATGAATTTATCGAAGATAAAAAATGCTTTAATGTTCAAGCTCAGTATGAGGAAGACGAGGAGGGTAATGAGTATCCTATCGAAATTGAGGATAAAGAAAACCTTTTATATCTTTTGTCTCTGCTAAAAGATGCAGAACATAAAATTAACAGGGAAGAAATCAAAGATTACAGAACAGTAATCAAAGAAGAGCTATATTAATTTTTTTTAAAGGCAACCAAATATTAAACCTATTCGTCTATAGGTTAATACGGACAATTTGATTGTTCATATTTGGTTTTATTTAACTTGCAGATTACCTGAAAAGAGTTTGAACTTCACATTTTGAATTCTTTTCAGGTTTTTTTATGAGCAATATTGACAGTATTTCGCTTTTTTATTGTGCTCAATAGCCAATTCTGAATCGAAGACGTCATTGATAACAAGGCCAATAAATGATTCAAACATCACACAAATATCAGCAAGGTTATGTTTGGGGTAGTTCAGCTTGTAGTCTAGCTTTTGAATGTCGGTGAGAGAATATATAATAGCTTCATCCGGGAATTTGCCAAAGTCATCTTTAAAAAACAAAGAATAAAGAGCTAGCTGAACGGCATGCTTGCAATTGGTAAAAGCAGCCTTAAGGTCATTATTTCGCACATTGAATTTAACGTCAGAATCATTTACTTTTCCCGATTTATAATCAATAACCCTGTATCGATCCCCAATTTTATCAATTCTATCGATATATCCCTTGAAATGGATTGTCTTTTGATCTCCCCGAACAGAAATGTTTATACTAATTTCTTTTTGGGCCTCTACCTGAACAATGTAAAAAGGTTCGCTTTGTTGCCTAAGAAATTCCAGTTCTTTTTTAATGGTATTTTCAATGGTATCCTGCGCAATGGTGTAGCTCAATAGATTTTTTCCTTTAAGAAACAATTGAGATTCATTATCAAAGTAAATCAAAAATTCCTTATACAATAGGTCTTTATATTCGACAAGCATATGCTCAAAGTCTTCCTCCGTAAGCGCCTTGGGTTTTGGGCTAATTTCATTTCCCATTTTATCAAGTAAGGCATATTTCTCAAATAATTTTTCGAGAGTATTATGGATTAAAGAACCGAATTGTTGGCTTTCAATATCCTCCTCAATTGACTTTTCTTCTCCCAATTCAGCAATATATCGATAGTAAAAGTCCATTGGACAACTCAGATAAGTATTTATAGAGGAGGCAGAAATTGCTTTTTTAAAATGTTTCTCAACACGTCCCATAATGAGCTCAGATTTTTCAATCGCTTGAGCGTTCACTGAGGCTCCCTTTTCAATGGGAACATTGTAATGTTTTCTTGTTATACTGACATGATTATTTATTCGTTGAAGCTCCAATTCCAATTGCAGTAAATACCTGCTTTTTTCTTGGGGGCCGAGTTGCTCATTGTTAGAGGAAAAGGTTGCTGTTAGTTTTTGGCATTGATGGAGCAATCTGTAAAAATGATGTGCAAAAAGCCCTTGTTTTTCCCTAGTGGTTGATAAACCGAGAGCTGCTCTTAGGTCCATAGGAATAAATGAATTGACCTGATTAGTGGCAGGGAGCTTTCCTTCATTCATTCCCAGTGCAATGATGTGATTAAAATCGAGAAGTCTCGTTTCTAGAAGCCCCATAACTTGAACTCCTTTTTTTTGATCCCCTTTAAAGGAGATGTTCTTTTGGTACCAATGCTGATCAAAGAACATTTTGAAACTTTTTTGACTCATTTCGGGTATGCCTTCAGCAATGATATTTTGGAATTCAATCAAGGATTCATCAAACACCATGAGAATGGTTTTTTCAAACGAATGCTCTTTTGAAATATTTTTGATGAGCAATGAGTTGAGTTGCCTGATATTCAATATGGCCTTTTCCCAATCCTTATTCCAATTCTCGAAGGTTAAATCGATGACTTCACCTAGAAATTCAGAAACTTTTATGGACTCTGCGGATTGAAAAATCCTATTCTTTTTAATCGCATCTCTTTCAATGTCACCGAGGCGATACATTTCCTTCATGGATAAACAGCTCAAGGTAACGGAGTGATTTATGAACCGTTGAAAATCATAGAAGTAGACCGCTTCTGTATTGAACTTGATTTTGTTTTCTTGAATTTGAAATAAGATGTCTACCCAGGATTTAATGGCTGTTTGAGCAATTGGAAGGCCGAGGCTAATATTTGTATTTGAAATATTAGATGGAATGTTTTTAGCAAGCGCACTAATTAATGATTCATCACACAATAGAACCAGCGTATTGTTCTGTTCTTCAATTGAAAGCTTACTCAGTTCATTTGCAGCAACCTTCACTTGACCAATTTGCTGAGAGCATTCAATGATATTTAGCGCCATTTTTTTTGACCTCAATTTTTTTTGAAGAGGTAGGCTATGACCGACACCTAAAAATTCATGGTTTTTTCTAATAAAGCTTCCCGCTTCATGAATAGAATCAGAGGTATAAAACTCATCAGCGTCGCTCAAGAAAAAAGCACGTTTCATTTGAATGAGCATTTTCATTGATGAAAGCTCCGAAATCGATAGAGCATTAAATCCGGCAAAAATGAATTGGTGATTTTTCTCATAAGAAGAAAGGTGTTCATTTATATTCTCATAAAAATTTCTGTACGAATGACCCGAGGTGGTTTTATTTTCCTTTTTTAGGAGCTCCCTAAAATCCTTATAGATTTCGGGTATATATCCCCAGAATTCTTTAAACTTTTTTTGAGAGGGAGACAAATCTTCATCATTTAATTGCCATGTTTCTAATTCCTTAATTGATTTTAAATTTTTAAAAACCATTTCAGCATCGAGAAGGTATTTGTCGACCTCATCAAAATCTTTAAGAAGTGTATTTCCCCAGCCTAAAAAATCTTCAAAGCTTTGATTTTTAAATGGAGGCAGCTTGGAGCTCACATGATATAGAGCTATGAGCTGTCTTGTTGGGTCAATTTTGGTTTTCCCTTTCGGCCTCATCCATTTGTCTATGGTTGTAATTTCTGGAGAAAAGACCGGGGATGTAGAGTACAGGGTTAGACCCTCTCGAATTTTATTGATAGAGCGATCAGATGGAACAATTATGGTAAGCTCGTTAAAATCAAATTTTTGGTCTATGATAAATTGAACAACTTTTTGAACAAAACCCACTTGACTTTCTTTTATTTTTTGGTAAAAACTCGTTGAATTGTATTTTCTCCATATGAATATGGAATATATTCAAAAGAGGGAATTTCATGAGTCAAAATAATTGGAGAACTTGCTCCCAGCTTAATTTTCCCATGAGTTTTGGAAAGCCCCATAGCAGCGGCTCCATTAATGGTTAAAGCATTAAATGCTTCTTTGGGAGTTAATTTCATTTTAACACAAGCCAAAGACCAAATCTGTAATAAATTAAAACATGGAGACGATCCGGGGTTAAAATCACTCGCCAGTGCGAATGGGATATTTTCATTTATTAAACGTCTTGCATCTCCAAAAGGAATACCTAAAAAATGGGAGCATCCAGGAAGAAAAGTCGCAATAGTTGAACCCTTTTTTAAGGCTTTAATATCTTCTTCGTTTAATTCTTCTAGATGGTCTACACTCAATGCGTCAAGGTCTATTGATGCTTTTACCCCACCCATGGTGGAGAATTGATTCACATGAACTTTTGGAATGAGCCCATACTTCTTTCCGGCTTCTAGAATGCGCGTCATTTCATCAACCGAAAAATAATTTCTTTCACAAAATACATCAATGTAATCAGCGAGCTCCTCTTCTTCTATTATTGGCAACATTTCATCAATCAAGAGGCTTATGTATCCTTCATGATCTTTTTGATATTCAATTGGGAAAGCATGCGCCCCCAGGAAGGTTGATTTAATGGAAATGGGCATATTTCTTTTTAGTTGTTTCACAACCCTCAATATTTTGAGTTCATTTTCAGCAGAAAGCCCATAGCCTGATTTTATTTCAACTGCTCCCGTTCCATGGGCAATCATTTTTTCAATTCGTTTTTTGGCCGCATTATAGAGGTCTGTTTCAGATTCAGAACCAAGTTTTTGTGCAGAATTTAATATTCCTCCTCCTTTTAATGCAATTTCCTCATAGCTTAAACCCCGAATGCGATCTACGAACTCCTCCTCTCTTGTCTTTGCAAATACCGTATGAGTGTGAGAATCACAGAAAGCCGGCATGACATAACATCCTTCGGCATCGATAACCTCAAGGTCACGCCAATCATCTATACCTTCCCATTCAGTCATTGGACCATAAGCTACAACCTCTGATCCATTTTCTAGAGCAAGAAATGCATTTTCAACAACTCTGAGCTCATTACAATCCGACCCCTTAACCACGTCGGGCAGATTCTCTCCAGCCTGTAGCAGGCCTTTTATATTTTTGATAAAAATATTCCCCATTGAATTTTTTACGTTTCGAAACTTCATAAAGATAATTTTAATTCTTTTTCACCTGTTCAAAAAAAACTCGAAAAAAAAACGGTAAATTAAATAGAGTAATAAAAGTCGAGACAGAATGATTTTAAACGGTAAGAAATCCGAAATACTTGCAGAAAAGTATTTATTAGATAGAGACTACCTTATTCATTTTAAAAATAAACGCGTTGGACGTTTTGAAGTTGATTTGGTATGCCAAGATAAAGATGTTATCGTCTTTGTTGAGGTTAAGTCTTTAGCGTCGAATCGAATTAAAAATCCATATGATGCAGTAACCCATTCAAAGCAAATGCGAATCATAAAAGTTGCAGATACTATACTTAAGAAACACTTTCCGGTCAATGAAGCTCGTTTTGATATTATTTCGATTATTATAAAAAATGGCAAACCTCAATTTGAACATTTAAAAAATGCCTTTACCCCAGAAATCAATACACTATAATTTTAAATTCAGTAATTTCGTTTTGATGAGGTTTCTTTTTCTTTTCTTTTTAGGATTTGGGTCCATTATTCATGGTCAAATCAATGATGGTGCGAAGCCAATTTTATTCACCGAAAAAGGAGCGGGGTGTACACCTCCCTCGACAACGACGTACATGGAGTTGAATAATGTGCGTGCTATGATTCATACTGCCGGTAATTTATGGCAAGTTCCTGGACAAAATTTTTCTCAATATGAGGTCCCAAAAAATTCGGGGATTATGGCTCTTTTTACAGCAGCACTATGGTTGGGAGGAACAGACATAAATAACCAGTTAAAATTGGC
>WTIB01000078.1 GCA_011522905.1 Crocinitomicaceae bacterium
ATGGTATATCACCCAATATCGCTGAAAGTGGTAATTATGCTTCAGCATCAATTGCAGGTGCAAGCGTATCTCTCATTATTCAAGACCCTACTTTGAGTACATATGTAAGCGGAAATACGGGATACTTATACCTTGATATAGAAGATAATATATCCACAGGAGTATTAAATTGTTGTGTAATGAGCGAATGGATTATTGACGCAGCAGAAGAAATCAATGCATATTGGAGTTGGGGTTATTCACTAACATCAGGAGGTATGCCTGAAGAAAATTCGGCATGTGGACTCGGACCGAATTTGCCGATTACAATAACTGATTTAGGAACGTCAGGCGGCAGTAATTATACAGGAGGAACGCCATTCAAAGGAGCGTATTCAGGAACGATTTATTTGCCCAGTGATACCCAAAATGTAGGTAACTTTGAATACACTATACCTATGACAATTGATATTGAATTCGAAGCCTTACGACAATAGTAATTCTAAAGCTTCAATCCAAAGGTTCATCTTTCGACAGAATTTTAATTGGAGATAGTACTTACCGCGTTTAACAGAATACTAATAAATATAGGTTAGAATCCTGTCGGGATCACAAATAGCTCTTCATTAAGAGGGCTTTTTTATTTTTAAGTTGTGAGAAATTTTAATGTGTGCTCACATAATTGTCGAATCGGGAGAGGAAGCTCTGCAGAGCTCCATGGATGTTTTGCTCCGAAAACATGATCTGTATTTTTGATAACACATAATTCTACATTTGCCCATTCAGCCAATCTTCTGCCATTATTGATTTGAACAGAAGTGTCATTTTCACCATGAGCAATAAATATGGGCTTTTTGTTTTGGGAACAAATCGTTTGTAAATCATAATCATCAGCGTGATTTAGAAAATCTTGAAAGAGAATGAATTTTTGAGGCAATTCCTGATGAGTCCTACCATTCTTGACGAAACGAACACCATTTGTTTTCCATTCCTCGAGTAATTGTCCTTTTGGGAATCGTTCTCCTATTGATGCTATTGAAGCCCATGTAATCATGCTATTGATTTGTCCAATTCTTTCCCCACCAATCAATGCAATTGCTCCACCTTTGGAATGACCAATCACGTGCCCATTCCATTGTTCAACTTTGTCATTTAACCATTGAACTGCTAATTGAAGGTCCTCAATCTCTTTGCTGTAGGTGTTATTTCCAAATGCTTCTGGATCTGGAAAGTCAATGCCGTTAACCGCTGTGCCACCATTATGAGATGTATTGAATTTACAAAAGCCGAAATTCTGTTGAACAAAAAATTGCTGAACTAGATTCCAGGCACCCCAGTCTTTAAATCCCATAAAACCATGAATAAAGACTATGATTTCTCCATTGAATTTTTCTGGGATTTCAAGGTCAATCAAACTGGTTCTTCCTTTTGCTCCCGAGTAGATTGCGTTTTTGATATTCATGAAACGTATTCTTGTTTGTGAACGAGCAGAAATTCTTTATCTTCTATTTCACGATAGCCCATATCATAACAAAAAACATATTGTAATCCTTTTTTGGTGGTGTATACATTGGTAAAATAATGAAAATTAAAACCGAGCTCTGCAAGCTGTATTAGATGTACTTTTGCTTTACCATCAGGATTGAGTTGAGACAATATTCTTCTGTTTTTCCTTAGTATTCTATTGATGTTTCGTACTGCTTTATTGGCATCTTCATTGAGCTTATTGTTATATGTATTACGACAATAATCACAACAAAACTTTTGATCCTTTCGGCCCAATAGCTTTTCCTTGCATTCAAGACATTGTCGTTTCGATTGAGAATTCATACGTACAAGATTAACAAGAATTAACATGAAATACAATTCAATAAATGGAGTGTTTCGGATTTTTGTTTGTCTAAATACCAAACATATGAGTGAGTTAAAAACATTGGATAATGATGAAAATATCAATCCCTCTGAGCACCTCAGAAAGCTTAACGATCAAATTGCGCTAGAAAAGATTGCTATTGACCAGCTTAAAAAGGAAATTGCTACGGTGATTGTAGGTCAGGAGGAAATGATTGAAGCATTAATTATTGCCTTGTTAACAGAAGGACATATTCTTCTTGAGGGATTTCCTGGTTTGGCAAAAACATTGACGGTAAAAACACTATCAAAATCTATGAATCTCGATTTTAGTCGAATTCAATTCACACCAGATTTATTGCCGGCTGATGTTACTGGAACAATGATATATCAGCAAAAATCTGAAAGTTTTGCAGTGAGAAAAGGGCCACTTTTTGCTTCTTTTATTTTGGCAGATGAAATCAACAGGGCACCGGCAAAAGTGCAAAGTGCTCTTCTCGAGGCTATGCAGGAAAGACAGGTGACTATTGGAGATGAATCGTTTAAATTGCCAGACCCGTTTTTGGTAATGGCTACTCAAAATCCGATAGAGCAGGAGGGGACCTATAACCTTCCCGAAGCTCAAAAGGATCGCTTCATGATGAAGGTAAGTGTTGGTTATCCTAGTCCAGCTGAAGAAGCCCTTATCATCAGGTCTAATATTCAAGAAAGTCAGTCTAAAAAAGTAAAAAAAGTATTGTCTAAAAAGGATGTGTTGAGGCTAAAGGCCATAGTTAAAGAGGTTTATCTAGATGAAAAAATCGAAAAATATATTGTAGACATCATTAATGAAACTAGAAATCCGAGCATTCCTGCCATTCAAGAGCTTTCATCCTATATTTCTTATGGATCGTCTCCTCGAGGAGGAATTAATCTGGCATTGGCTTCAAAAGCGAGGGCATTTCTGGAAGGAAGATCTTTTGTTACACCAGATGACGTAAAAGTGATGGCCGTTAAGGTATTAAATCATCGAATAGGACTGAGCTATGAAGCCGAGGTTGATGAACTGAAAGCAGAAGACATTATATATAAGATCATACAATACGTTGAAGTACCTTGAATCTTAAAGAAATCATAAAAACAGTTCGAAGAATTGAATTGAAGACCAAAAGCTTTTCAAGTCAAAACTTTTCAGGAATGGATCGAAGTGCATACAAAGGTTTGGGTATGAACTTTAGCGAGGTGAGAGAATATCATTTTGGTGATGAAACCCGATTTATTGACTGGAATGTAACAGCTCGTTACAATTCACCCCATGTTAAAGTATTTGAAGAAGAAAAGGAGCACGTCAATATGTTTTTTATCGATGTATCCAAGTCCTTAAATTTTGGTGAATTTTCACGGACTAAAAAACGCGTAATCATAGAACTTTTTGCAACACTGGCATTTTCTTGTTCAATGAATCAAGACAAAATTGGAGCTATATTCTTTACAAATCATGTTGTGAAATATTTTGAACCTAAAAAAGGCAAAAAGCATGTTTGGGCGATGCTAAAATATTTTATAGAAACTGAGCATCATGCTCCATATTCTGACGCTACCAGTGCATTCACTTTTTTTCAAAAAACAAAGTGGAAAAAATACAGGTTATTTCTTTTGAGTGACTTGATATTTCCAGATTCAAAAAGGGTTATAGCTTCACTTAAAAAGGTTAAAAATCGAAATCAAGCATTTATCCTGCGCATTCATGATGAAATGGAAAATAAGTTGCCTATAAAGGGTTTTTATCAACTTGTGAATACGGAAAATGGTCATAGCTCTTGGGTAAATGGATTTTCAGGTCATACCAATAGAGCAATGAATAAAAAGATTCAGAAGAACATAGAGTTTTGGGAAAGTGAATGTAAGAATAATCATTTCCACATCACATCCATATCTACCAAGTCTGATATATACTCCAAATTAAATGGCTTTTTTTAAGAAAATGAAACATTTTTTAAGCCTTCTTTTATTCATAAGCACCATTAATTGTTTTGGGCAAGCTTTGGAGGTGAATATTTCAAGAGATGAGGTAAGAGTAGGTGATGTATTTGTCCTCCAATATAGGATATCGGATGTCTCTGATTTTCCTGAAACCATAAATGCGAATGATTTTTTTCCGGTGAATGTACTTTCAAAAGATACTTTAGTTGAGCAGTCAGACTCATTGGTAGAAATCCTCTCCTACAGGGACAGCATTATAATGATGAATGATATTTCTGGATACATTCGTTCTTATCATTTAATTGCTTGGGACTCTTGTGCTTTATCTCTTGTGGGTTTTGACTACTTGTATAATGATTCTGTCTTTAAATTTCCACCGGTTTATCTGAATGTTACTTATTACGATACTGAAGATGGCGTCGAATTACTAGATATTCAGGAGGATTTTCACGATTGGAAAAAATCAACGGATAAGAGTAATAAAAAATCAAATTTATGGTGGATATGGACCATTATATCAATTTTATGCTTAGGCATTATCTTATATTTTTTGTGGCGAAGAAGTCATAAAGAAAAACAAATGCTTCGGCAGTCTTTGCAAGAAATCACACTTGAACAAATAGAAAAATTAAAAAAAGAAAAGCTGTGGCAGAAAGATATGCTAAAGGAACACTTTGTTCAATTTTCTCATATTCTTAGGACTTATCTTACCAACCGTTTTGGTATTTCCTTTTTAGATAAAACAACAGAACAATCCATACTTCTATTGGATCAATTAGAGCTCGATGAAAAGATCAAGAATATGATTTTACAGCTGCTAAAAAAGTCAGACTTGGTGAAATTTGCCGATTCACGCACTGAAGAGACATATATCCAAGTTTTATTTGAAGAGTTAACCTTAATTGTCCACCAAACAACTCCAATATTAGAAGATTCATGATAGGCATAGTTGAGCAATATATTGGATATGAATTCATGGAGCCTTCTTGGTTCTTTCTTACCCTTTTATTGCCTTTATTTTTTTGGCTTTTGTATAAATTGAATCGAAGTAACATATTTGGAATTAGATACACTAATACGGCTGAAAATCAACAGGAAATCACTTCTTTTTTTGTATTAACCCTAAGAATGTTCTTGCATGCTTTAAAGATTCTTTTGTTTCTTTTATTTATTGTGCTCTTGGCCAAACCCATTAAAATTGATGAATCATCGGCAATGCCTGATAATAGTGCTTATGGTATAGATCTCATTTTTGTTCTAGATGTTTCTTTATCAATGCAAGCTATGGATTTAAAGCCCAATCGACTTGAGAGTGCCAAAAGGGTTATAGGAAACTTTGTACAACAAAGAAAAAATGATCGTATCGGACTGGTTGTGTATTCAGGAGAAGCATATAGTGCCTGTCATAAGACAACAGACCATCAACTTTTTCAATCTCAACTTCAGTATGTAAATGGAACTGATTTAGTTCAAGGTACTGCTATAGGAGTCGGATTGGGTACCGGTATCACACAGTTACGAGGTGACAGCACTTCGTCAAAGGCCATAATACTATTAACAGACGGAAAAAATAATATTGGAGCTATTTCTCCTTCTGAGGCTGCCGAACTTGCGGTAAACGAAAATATTCGTGTATATACAATTGGTGTAGGAACAAATGGGTACGCACCAATGCCAGATGTTGGTCTTTTTGGTTCAGGCATCAGTTATAGTTTGGTTGAGATTGATGAGGGAATTTTAAAAGAAATATCCGACAAAACTGGTGGAAGGTATTTTCGGGCTACAGACTCAGAATCTCTTCAGAATATTGTTGCTGAAATTGATAAAATTGAAAAAAAAATAATGAATAAGGATGAACAAATTCTTCCACAAACAGCACAGCTTGAGTCCTTACTCACCCTGCTTTTGATTTTGACAGGTGCGATTATTCTCGGTGATGTTTTTCTTTTTATGGTTTATGAATAAAAGATTCCCACATACCTTTATTTACTGGTTCAAAGTCTTTTGGATTATTGAATTGTTGTCTATTATTCTTGTTTTAATTGGCTACCAGTATTTGGATAAAAATGGGATGATTTTTCAAAATTCAGAGGCCTTATATCTACTTTTCCTTTTGCACTTTTTGTATCTTCTTTTTATTAAAAGATTGTATGAACAGACCCAACTATTTGAAAATAGTCCTCAGTTGCTGACAACAGGGAACAAAAGTTATTTAAAGGTATTCAACCTCAAATTTATTTTTTTAAAGAACATATTTTTCTCTCTAATTATTGCGTTGTCAAATCCTATTTATGGCACGAAGAAAGTTGATGTAATTTCTAAAGATGGTGAAATTATGATTTGTCTTGACATTTCGAATTCAATGAATGTGAAAGATATAGGAGATGAAAGCCGATTGGAAGTATCAAAAAGAATTTTAAATGGTATTGTCAATAAATTAGCTGGTCAAAAAGTTGGTATTTGCTTATTTGCGGCAGATGGTTTTGTACAGATTCCACCTACCAGAGATTATCAATCAATAAAAGTTTTGTTATCAGATGTGGAAACTACATATTTGAGTAGGCAGGGGACAAATATTGCCGAGGCTTTAAAGCTTGCAATGGGCTCATTTTCAAAAGGTAAAGTGCCTAAATCCATTCTTTTGATTACCGATGGGGAAAATCACATGACGGAGAATAAGAGTATTTATGAATTAATAAAAAAGAACAAGGTATTACTCATTGCAATGGGTATCGGGAGTGAAACTGGCGGTCCAGTACCTGATATTTTAAATAGTACCTTAAAATTTGATCAAAATGGTAAACTTGTTATTTCAAAACTAAATGTTGAATTCGTACAAAAATTGGCAGATCAATCCAACGGTAAGTTCATGAGAATTGATTCAGCATATCCAAATTTAAGCTCATTATTAACAGAAATTAACCTGAGGTCAAAGGGATATTTTCGAACTTTGAAAGTTGAAGTGAAACAATCTTTAGTTGAATATCCCGTATACTTTGGATTTGTATTTTTTATGTTATTCTTAATTATACCTGTGCTCATGCTTTTTAC
>WTIB01000227.1 GCA_011522905.1 Crocinitomicaceae bacterium
TCTTTTCTCATATCATGGCTTACCAAACAGACATGTAGACAAAGTGTATGAAGGCTCCGATCTATGCTCGGATCAACCATGCGAAACAGAAATCAATGAATCCAATAAATTTTGTTACAAAGCGACTTCTTTTGCTACTACCCGTTTGATTGCTAAAAAGCTGAATCTAAAGGAAGAGGATTACACCGTTTGTTTTCAATCTCGGTTAGATAAGAAGTGGCTTACTCCATTTTCTGACCAAGTAGTTGAGGACTGGGCAAAAAAAGGAGCCAAAAAACTATTGGTTTTTTCACCTGCCTTTGTGGCTGACTGTTTAGAAACTTTAGTAGAAATTGGTTCAGAATATCAGGAAATTTTTGAAGAGCATGGAGGAGAAAAGGTAGACTTAGTTCCGAGTAGTAATGATCATCCTGAGTTTATCTCTTGTTTGAATGAATTGGTTTTAAATGCCTAGATATTTGTCCTTCGTTCAATAGTTTGTTAATTTTGCACCTCATTTAAAGAATATTATGTCAAATACAACCGAAAAAATGTCTTACAAAGTAAAAGACATCTCCCTTGCAGATTGGGGAAGAAAAGAAATTAAGCTTGCTGAGGCAGAAATGCCAGGATTAATGAGTTTAAGAGAAGAATATGGCGCATCAAAACCTCTTGCAGGTGCAAGAATCGCAGGATGTCTTCACATGACCGTCCAGACAGCTGTTTTAATAGAAACGTTGGTGGAATTAGGTGCCGATGTTACTTGGTCATCTTGTAATATCTTTTCAACTCAGGACCATGCTGCTGCGGCCATAGCTGCTGCGGGTGTTCCAGTTTATGCTTGGAAAGGTATGAATGAGGAAGAATTTGATTGGTGTATTGAGCAAACGCTATTTGCATTTAAAGATGGCCAGCCATTAAATATGATTTTAGATGATGGTGGTGATTTGACGAATATGGTATTCGACAGGTATCCTGAATTAACTGCAAATATTAAAGGGCTTTCTGAGGAAACCACAACTGGTGTACATAGATTATATGAAAGAAAAGCGAACGGTACTCTTGTAATGCCAGCAATTAACGTAAATGACTCTGTGACAAAATCAAAATTTGACAACAAATATGGTTGTAAGGAGTCATTAGTAGATGCAATCAGAAGAGCCACAGATACGATGATGGCAGGGAAAGTAGCCGTTGTTTGTGGTTATGGTGATGTTGGAAAGGGTTCTGCTGCTTCGTTAAGAGGAGCCGGAGCAAGAGTGATTGTAACTGAAGTTGATCCAATTTGTGCACTTCAAGCTGCCATGGACGGATTTGAAGTAAAAAGATTGGATTCAGTAGTAGATAACGTAGATATCGTTGTTACCACAACAGGTAATAAGGATATTGTTGTTGGATCGCATTTCGAAAAAATGAAAGACAAGACCATTGTTTGTAACATTGGTCATTTTGATAATGAAATTGATATGGCTTGGTTAAATGGAAAATACGGTGACTCCAAAGTTGAAATTAAACCTCAGGTTGATTTATACAACATAAATGGAAATGAAATCATCGTTCTTGCTGAAGGTAGATTGGTGAATTTAGGTTGTGCTACAGGACACCCTTCATTTGTGATGTCAAATTCCTTTACCAACCAGACCTTGGCTCAAATCGAGCTTTGGGAAAATTCAGACAATTACGAAAATGATGTGTACATGCTTCCAAAAGCATTGGATGAAAAAGTAGCACGTTTACATTTGGCGAAAATTGGTGTTGAGCTAGAAGCACTATCGAAAGATCAAGCTGATTACATTGGCGTTAAAGTAGAAGGTCCTTACAAGCCTGAACACTACAGATATTAGGAATGTATTATTCTTCAAAAGAAAGGCGAGCCTAGTGGTTCGCTTTTTTTATTTCAAAGCTAAATTACTCCAAGAATATTTTAGATTTTGTTACAATTTGTTAATCTCAAATTACAAGTCTCACATTTGGCCTAATTGACGTATATTAGGGCTCAAATTTAATTTAAACCTAATCAAATGATTTTAAAGAACTTTTTTTCAATATTAATAATAACATTAGCCACACAACTGACAACGGCTCAAACGGCAGAAGAAATTATCGCAAACTATTTAGAAAATACAGGTGGTGAAGAAGCCTGGAAAAATCTAGAGGGGCTCAAAATGTCTGCAACTGCAAGTCAAGGTGGTATGGAAATTCCCATTGTCACAGTTCAACTCAAAGATGGAAGACAAATGACCACTATTAGCTTTCAAGGGAAAGAAATCAAACAAGGTGTTTTTGATGGCACAAAGCTTTGGGGACATAATTTCATGACTATGGAGGCAGAAGAAAGTGATGCAGAATCTACCGAAAACTTTAAGCTCGCATTAAATGACTTCCCATCTCCATTTTTGGATTATAAGCAAAAAGGATATACTGTAGAATTAATGGGTAAGGAAGATATGGACGGAACAGAAACTTTTAAAGTCAAATTGGTCACAGAACCTCAAATTATAGATGGAAAAGAAGAAGAGTCTGTTTCATTTTATTTTTTTGACACAGAAAATTTCGTACCAATAGCAATGCAGTCAGAAATTAAATCAGGTCAAGCAAAAGGTATGATTTCAGAAACTACTTTCAGTGATTATGATGAGGTTGATGGGTTGTATTTCCCATTTTCAATGACACAAGGAGTGAAAGGAATGCCTGGACAACCAATATCCTTCTCAAAAATTGAAACAAATCCTAAGGTAGAAGACTCGGAATTTAATTTACCCGAAAAAAAATAAGGATTCAAAACCAAATTATCTAAAATGAAAAAGCTAAACATATGTGTTTTGTGGATATTTCTATCTACAATAATATTCCCCTATTCTCAAGAATCAGAGGTTAAAGATGGTGGATCGATTTTTGGAGATCTGACTGCCAGGCAAATTGGACCAGCCTTGATGAGTGGTAGAATCAATGACCTAGAGATTCACCCTACTAATCATAGAATTATTTATCTCGGTGCAGCTGGCGGCGGGGTTTGGAAATCAAATGATGGCGGAGCAACATTTAACCCAATTTTTGATGACCATATTCAATCTATTGGAACAGTAACCTTAGATCCAAATGACCCAGATAAAACCATATATGTTGGAACAGGAGAAACCTGGACGAGAAACAGTGTTTCGTATGGAGACGGCATCTATAAATCATCTGATGGAGGAGCCAACTGGAAACACATCGGCCTAAAAAATTCAGAACGAATTGCAGGTATCATTGTCAACCCACAAAATTCAAACGAAATCTACGTGGCAGCTCTTGGTGCGTTATGGGGAGATCATGAAGAACGAGGAGTATTCAAATCAAAAGATGGAGGTGAAACTTGGGAAAAAATTCTTTACATAAACGCCAAAACTGGTTGTGCTGATCTTATCATGGATCCAAGAAACCCATCTGTATTGTATGCCTCGATGTGGGAATTTAGAAGAACGGCTTGGTCATTCGATTCAGGTGGAGAAAATAGCGCATTATATAAAAGCGAGGACGGTGGAGAAACGTGGAATAAAATCCACAATGGATTTCCTAAAGGGAAATTAGGTAGAATGGGAATTGCCATTGCCCCAAGTAATCCGGATGTTGTTTATACCGTAATAGAAGCAGAGTCCAAAAAAGACAAGGGACTGTATAAGAGTATTGACCAAGGGGAAACATGGAATCAAATGAACAATGATTTTGGAATTACTGTAAGACCCTTTTACTTTTCAAGAATCGTGGTTGATCCGAAAAACGAAAATGTAATATACAAGGGAGGCTTGAATGGGTCTGTCTCAAAAGACGGAGGAAAAACGTTTAAAAATTTGGGGAATATGCACAGTGATATTCACGATTTTGCCTTTTCCATTGTTCACTCAGACATTATGTATTTTGGGACAGACGGTGGTGTTTACCGCAGCTGGAATGGCGGAACGACTTGTGAAATTGTCGAAAATCTTCCTCTTTCCCAATTTTATCATATCAGTATAGACAATGAAGAACCTTATAACATTTATGGAGGTCTTCAAGATAATGGATCTTGGTACGGTCCATCGGCATCCCCTGGAGGTATAAATGCTAGAGATTGGAATTCTGTTGGTGTTGGTGATGGCTTTAGGGTATTAAAGCACCACACTAAAAATATTGTTTACTCAGAAATGCAAGGTGCTGAAAATGTATGGAGAATTGATCAAGAGAACGAATTGGTGCAAACCATTCAACCATTACCGAAAGAAGGTTATGATAAACTGAGATTCAACTGGAATGCTCCAATGGCACTTAGCTCAAGCGTTCCTGATCGAATTTACATGGGTAGCCAATACCTTCATCAATCAGATGATATGGGTAATACCTGGAAAATAATATCGCCAGACCTGACAACCAATGACCCATTAAAACAAGATCAAGACAATTCAGGAGGCCTTTCCAAAGACAATTCAGGAGCAGAAAATCACACGACCATTTTCACCATTTCAGAATCGGAATTAGACGAGAACGTTATATGGGTGGGTACAGATGATGGGAATGTACAAGTAACTACAAACGGGGGGCAGTCATGGACAAATACAGTTTCAAATATCCCTGATCTTCCAAAAAATACTTGGTGCTACCATATTGAACCGAGCTTATTGGATAAAGCAACAGCATATGCAGTTTTTGATGGACATACAGCCAATGACAAAACTCCATATGCATATAAAACATCGGATTATGGACAAACATGGGAAAGTATAATTTCTGGTGGTGTTGAGGGAGTTGTTCGAAATATTCAGGTAGATTCTGAAAATCCAAATCTGTTGTTCCTTGGAACAGAGCAAGGATTATACATTACAATGAACGGTGGAAAGGAATGGTATAAATTTACGAATAACATGCCCTCTGTTGCTGTCCATCACATGGAATTGCATAGAAAAAGCAATGATCTTGTCATGGGAACTCATGGTAGAGGAGTAATTATTATTGATGATATTTCTCCCCTGAGAGAGCTCAATGAAGAGACACTTCAGAAAAAACTTCATTTCTTCGAAAGTGAACCGTTTATTTTAAAAGACAATTCAAGCTTTAGTGGTTCTTTTGGAGCCGAGACTCAATTTGTGGGTTCTAATGAGTCGACCTTAGCCAAAATCAAATACCACTTGAAAAAAAGACACACTTTTGGGAAGATGAATATGGCGATTGTGAATGCCAAAGGAGATACCGTTACTGAAATGAGTCCTGGCAAATCGAAAGGAATCAATATCGTTACTTGGAACTATTACATGAAGCAACCCAAAGTAGCGAAAGGTAAAACATTTTCATTTGATGGATTTGTAACCCCAAGATTACCTGCTGGTAAATACACCGTTAAAATCAAAAAAGGAAAAGAAGTATTCAATCACGAAATCGAGCTTATTTATGATCCAGAAAGCACCATATCACTCGCATCTCGAAAAGAAAAAAGTGGAACTGTTACAAGATTATACAATATGAATGAATCACTGGCTTATGACGTTTTCTGTCTTGATTCGTATTTGAAATATTCAGATTCAATAGGAAACAAAAAGCTTTCCTCGAAATTAAGCACCCTGAAAAAATCTATGGTGATAACCTCTGGAGATAATTATGTAGGTTCGGCAGAGCCACAGCTCAGAGAAAAACTTACGAGTCTCCTATCTCGAGTTGAGGGAAATCCGGGTGCCCCAACGAAGACAGAAACAGAAAATTTGACTCAACTCGCAAAACGATACGAATCTACAAGAATAGAGTTATCGAAAATCATAAAAAAATACAAGCTATCTAAACGGGTTAATACCATTAGCAAAGAAGAGTATCTTGATTCTGACATGTAGGATTGACCTTATTGAATTATTAAATAGCGAGCCCTTTGGTTCGCTTTTTTTGTCTATACAGAGGAAATGAAGATGTAAAGGTTAAGAACCAGATAAAATAAAGCAGGAAGGGAAACAAATAAGTTATCTTTTGATTTTACTCTAACTATTAATCCACACAACATGAGCATTGCTAGACCAAAAGATGAAAGAACCAATATCCAATTGTAAAAAAGCCCCAAAAATAAACCTGTAGCCCCTAAAAATTGACAAATTACAATCACATGGCTTAAATGTTCCATTTGTAGCCTTTTCAGCTCATTTTTCATTCTCGCTGAGAGCATATAATTCAACGAATAAGCAAAGAAAGATAAACCAGATATTAGAACGCAGATTCTAATTATTTCCATAAAATTAACTCATCGACGTGAAAGCGATAAATACACACAAAAGCAACAAAATAAAAGAAGGCAGATGTTTAATGAAAGTATTTCTGATTTTAAAATGAAATCCCTGGGCTGCTATCATAAAACATCCCATCAATAATGATGAAACCATTACCAATGAAGGGTGCCATATCCCGGCTATAAGTAATGTTGCCAATGCTATTTTAGAAACTCCTACCAAATTCCTCGTTAAATCATTTAATCCAAATAATTCAAATTCGGCCAAAACGTTGTGAAATCTGAAGGTCCATACAAATGCTACTGATATGGCTACGGTGATTTGGGCTAGTATTAATAAATTGTCCATCTTACTTTAGATTTTAATTGTGATTTATTAGAACGTACAGAGTATAAATCTCATTACATACGTTATTGTTAATACAATGAATTCAATTTTTTGTTCACAATTAGTTCAATATCAATAAGTTTTAGTGGGCGATACGAGGAACTAATAATTGCAACATAACCCTTTCATACGATACTATTTAAAAGGCTTATTGTGCTTTAGATTGTCCAATAGCTTGATTAATTATTGAAATAGCTTCTGCTTTGCCTTTATATCCTTTTG
>WTIB01000207.1 GCA_011522905.1 Crocinitomicaceae bacterium
GTCTCATGGCGGCCGATGCGAGTTGATCATCTGGAAAATAATAACCACCAACATTCATTGGTTTTCCCTGTGATCCATTAAGCTGATCTATGATGCTTGCTTCATTTGCACTTAGTGCTTCTGCTATTTCTGTAAATCTATTTTTAAGCTCCTCGTCATCATCTTGATTCGCAAGCTCTTGTGCCCAATACATGGCCAAGTAATAATGACTACCACGATTGTCAAGCTCTCCACATTTTCTTGATGGAGATTTATCATTAAGTAAGAAAGTGCTCGTGGCAGCATCTAGCGCCTCACTCAAAACACGTGCTTTTGAATTATCTGTGGTTTCCGATAGGTGCTCTAGCGAAACCGCAAGTGCAAGAAATTCTCCTAATGAGTCCCAGCGAAGGTGATTTTCTTTTTCAAATTGATCTACATGCTTAGGAGCGGATCCTCCTGCTCCAGTTTCAAAAAGTCCTCCCCCATTCATCAGGGGAACGATAGACAACATTTTTGCAGAAGTTCCGAGCTCTAAAATGGGGAAAAGATCGGTTAAGTAATCTCTGAGTACGTTACCGGTAACAGAAATGGTATCCTGACCTTTCTTAATTCTATCTAGAGAAAAAAGTGTGGCATCAAAAGGTGAAAGAATAGAAATATCAAGACCATCGGTATCGTGATTTTGAAGATAAAGATTTACCTTTTCAATCAGCTGTGCGTCATGCGCTCGGTTTTTATCTAACCAAAAAACAGCCGGATTACCGGTAGCCCTAGCCCTGTTTACAGCAAGCTTCACCCAGTCCTGTATGGGTAAATCTTTGACCTGGCACATCCGCCATATATCTCCCTTGCTCACCTTGTGCTCTATCAAAACAGCGCCGCTATCATCACTTACCTGAACGGTTCCCGATTGAGAAATTTCAAAGGTTTTATCGTGTGATCCGTATTCTTCAGCTTTTTGAGCCATTAATCCAACATTTGACACACTACCCATAGTGGTTGGGTCAAAGGCACCATTTTGCTTACAAAAGTCTATGGTTGCTTGATATATTGGTGCATAAGATGAGTCAGGAATAACCGCTTTGGTATCTTGCGTGTTGCCTTCGGAATTCCACATTTTACCCGAAGTTCTAATCATAGCCGGCATTGAGGCATCAATAATGACATCGCTTGGTACGTGTAGGTTGGTAATCCCATTATCTGAATCTACCATAGCCAAGGCTGGGTTATCCTTGTAGCATTGATGAATGTCATCCATTATTTCTTGCTTGATGTCATCGGGAAGCTTATTCAGCTTTGATATTAAATCTCCAAACCCATTATTCACATCAACACCTAATTCAGTGAAAACATCATTATGCTTTTCAAATAAGGATTTAAAGAAAGATCTTACTGCATGACCAAAAATAATCGGATCTGAAACTTTCATCATGGTCGCTTTCATGTGTAATGAAAACAACAAGTCTTTTTCTTTCGCGTCTATTATTTCTTTATCCAAAAAACTTTTGAGTGCATCAACAGACATATATGTGGCATCTATAATTTCGCCTTTCAATACCTTTATAGCATCCTTTAAAACCACTTTTTGACCATTTTCAGAAACTAGAGAAATAGT
The DNA here is from genome assembly GCA_011522905.1 of Crocinitomicaceae bacterium. Taxonomy (GTDB): domain Bacteria; phylum Bacteroidota; class Bacteroidia; order Flavobacteriales_D; family Crocinitomicaceae; genus UBA952. The sequence goes on from WTIB01000207.1 coordinate 1,598, forward strand.
CAAGCTACCATCATTTGAAATGGTTACTGACTTTTCATTGGATTTGAAATCTCCTCCCGACATGGATGCGACATGTGTCTTGGAGTCTGAAGTCCAGGCACCCATTTTGTGCGGATTTTTTCGGGCATAATTTTTTACGGCTTTTGGAGCTCTTCTATCCGAATTCCCTTCACGAAGTACGGGATTTACAGCACTTCCTTTAACTCGGTCATATATGGACTTTACTTGTTTTTCATTTTCATTTTTAGGATCCTCGGGATAGTCCGGCAAAGCATATCCCTTTTCCTGAAGCTCCTTGATTGTTGCTTTTAATTGAGGAATTGAAGCACTTATATTTGGAAGCTTAATGATATTCGCCTCAGGAGTTTTAGCCAACTTACCCAATTCACTTAAAGCATCATTAACTCTTTGATTTTCGGTCAGCACATCAGAAAATTGAGAAAGCACCCTTCCCGACAATGAGATGTCTCTCGTTTCTACATTGAGATTTGCGCTAGAAGCAAAGGCCTTTACAATAGGCAAAAATGAATAGGTAGCGAGAGCCGGAGCTTCATCAGTTTTGGTATAAATTATGGTTGGTTTTTGCATTGTGAATGTTTTATTTCAAGGGCATAAAGAAGAGCAAATTTAGTTATTCTTTCGCACCTTTCGAATGTAATAGGCTTTCAAATTTTTCGTTAGGTAATAAAAAGAGTTGTAGAACTTTAAAAGCGCGATGCCTAGAGTTAAAAAAATCAATTAATTTGGCAGAGCCTGAAAACGCGAATTACATGTCATATAAATTTTGCTTTTGCATATGTTTCTTCGTAATTATTGCTTACGGTTGCCGATCAATTGAAGCGACAATCCCAAAACTTGAAAACGTTGAATTAAAGCCGTTCACCCCAAAAGAATCGGTTATGAACATAGACCTTCAGGCAAGTCTGAGCCCAATATTTAATATGGTAGAGTCAAATACACCTAAAGAGTTTAGTGGAGCCGAGCAATCTTGCGAAGGCATTAGTTATGCTTATCATTTTAGGAGAGATCCATTTAAATTTAATACGTCTCCTAAGGAAGTACTCTATACCCTAAATGGTGATTTTTCCCTTGAGCTAAATTATTGTCCACTTTGCGTTACGGTTCTAGGAAAAAGCTCATGTACGATGCCAAGAATTTATGGTTCCTGCGGGATTGACGAGCCAAGAATCAGGTACACCATGACTTACGGAACACGCATCAAATTAAATAAGAACTACACTTTAAGCTCCACTACCAAGTTGAAGAATTTCAAGATTAAAGATCCCTGCGAAATTACATTTATTAACTATGATGTCACCAGTGAAGTAAAAGAAGAAATGGAGACAGAGCTCAGAGCAATGGAAGAAAAAATTGATAAAGAGATTTCTCAAATTAACCTAAAAAGCAAGGTGGATTCACTGTGGAGAGAGCTTAACAAGCCTATTAAGATTGGGTCATACGGGCAATTAAATATAAATCCAAAAAGAATAACCATAAGTGATGTGCAATATCACGAAAGAATGGCAAATGTCTCATTGAATTTGTTTTTTGCACCCTTCGTATCTACTCAAGATGAGGTAAGCGCGAATGTAAACTTGGAGGATATGTCTACGCATCAAGAGACAAATGGCTTTGATATAACTGCAGATTTCAAGGCCAGCTTTGATTCTCTGTCCGCTATATTGAGGAAGGAGCTATACAATTATGAAATTCAAATTAAGGGAAAAGATTTTGTCATAAAAGATCTTACAATTGTTGGAGTAAAAGACAGCAAGCTTGTGTTTAAGCTGGTTTTTGAGGGCCATAGAAATGGAACATTCTATCTTATTGCCACACCCTTTTTAGATAAAAAAAATCAGCTGTTGCGTTTTGATGATATTGATTTTGAATTGGAAACAAAAAGCCTCCTTTTGAAATCGGCGGAATGGCTTATGAGTAAAAAGGTAATCAATACGCTAAAAGAAAAATCTACAATAGATCTTTCTAAGCATCTAACAGCTATAAAATCCAACATAAAGAAAAAGCTAAACAATGAAATTGTAAACGGAATTCATGCGGAAACAAGTATCAGTGATTTGAGAATCGAGAACTTATTATTATCTTCCAAACATATAGCTATTAGAACGAGTATTACAGGGAATTTAAAAATTAGAATTGATTAAATGAGGCGTCATGTAATTTGCATTATGATAATTGCGCTGGTCTCCTTGAATTCATTAGGCCAAAGAACTTCATATTACACTTGTGATCAGGGGATATCTTTATCTCACAACAATTATTATCATTTGGCCTTTCAGGGAAGAAAAGGAATTGATAAATCGGCATTAAATGGTTACGCTAAAAATCAAGAACTTTCCAAAAATCAGGTATGGTTATTTTTTGACCCCCCGTCATCAGGACTGATTTTACTCAACACAAAACACGATGACCTCTCATTTAGAACCTATATTTTGGCTGAAAATAGTGAAGGAATTTGCCGGGATTTTGATAAGGGGAAGGCCAAATTGTTATTCAACGAATCAAATAATACGAAACTAAGTGAGCAAAACATTTTTGTGGAGGGCGGAATGAGATATGCAATTGTTCTGGTAGGAAAAGAAAAAATAACGGACTCACTTGAATTGGAAATTCATTTTTCGCCTCAGGATGCTCAAGGGAATGAGATTATAGATTCATTATTATTTGATTTGACAGGTCATTCAAGAGACAAGAAGTTTTCATTATGCATTCGTAATGCACAAAATAAAAAACCTGTAAAGGGGAAAATATCGTTTAATGGCTCTAACGAAATAGATGGAGCTTATGTAGCTAGTGATTTAATTATGAACCTTAAACGAAGTGTAAAAAAATGCGAGCTGAAAATTGATGCCGAAGGATTTTTATCCTTTGACAAGGAGGATTACAAAATTATTTTGGGGGAAAATGGATTTCAAGATACGATTTACTTAAAACCATTGATCAGGGGAACCGTAGCTAAAATTGACGAAATTTATTTTGCTGCAGGAATGGCAATTATTCTGGAGGAATCTGCACCTAAGCTGAATCGTTTAAGGGATTTTTTATTGGTTAACCCAACTGTAAATATAGAAATTCAAGGACATGTAAACGGAGACGGGAAACAGTCGATGAAATCAAAACGGCTGTCAAAAAAAAGGGCTAAAAGTGTTTTGGCATATCTATTTCAAGCGGGGATAGCTAAAGAGCGCTTAAGTGCCAAAGGTTTTGGTTTTACACGCCCTGTATACGCTCAACCAAAAAACGAAATGGAAAAAGAAGCGAATCGAAGGGTAGAGATCCTAATCAAATAAATATTAATAGTACGGAGAAATCATCACATAGACCAGCACTCCAGTAACGGCTACATACAGCCACAGAGGAAACGCAAATTTTGTCCACTTTTTATGCCTTACAAAGTCTCCTTGCCAAGCAAAAAGGTATGCAAATAAAACGATTGGTATAACGACCATACTCAGTAAAATATGCGATATCAAAAGGAAGAAATAAATCATTTTTAATATGCCTTCCCCACCATAAGGAGTTGTATCAGAGGTCATATGATACAAAACATAAAGCAGTAAGAATAAAATGGAAAAAATCAAACAAACCTGTATTACCCTTTGATGAAGCTTCCTATTCTTTCTTTTAATGGCAACTATCGCGACGATCAAACCAATGGCCGTAAGTGCATTTAAGGAAGCATAAATAGGAGGAAGAAAGCCCAAATCAACTCCTTCAATTTTTACAGTAAATAAAATAGCCACGGCAATGGGAATGACAATTGAAACAGCCCATATCGCTTGTTTAAGTTTTTTATCGTTTTTTGAAATGGTATTCATATCGCATTAATTTATCAATATCTTGTTTTAACCTTTGGTATTCTTTTTTGTTCAAATCCCCATTAGCATCAGTGATATTATATACTCCCCGGACTCTCTGTCTTTTATCCACGAGTGAAAACGCCCCAGAATGGGCATATCCTCCAGCTGCCTCCTCATCCTTACCAGCAAATATTCTAAAGCTTTCAATTCCAAGACGATGTGTTTTATTTTCATCGCCTGTTAGAAAGCTCCAATTTTCACAGCCCTCACAATAACTATTTTTATGTTTTTGGAGAACATGCGGAGTATCATTATTGGGGTCGATTGAGAATGAAAGCAATTGGAAATAGGCAAGGTATTCCTTCTCTTTGAGCCAATCGTATAAACGAGACATTTGTACGTTCATAATCGGACAAATTGTTGGACATGATGCAAAGAAAAATTCTGCAACCCATACTTTATTTTCATACGTTTCATTCGTAACCAAAACAGAGTCTTCATTCAAAAAATCAAAATATGCAATGGTTTCGAACAAGGTGTCTTTTTTCTTTATTCCGTCCTCTTCGATGTCGATTACATCAACATGACCGATAAAGGGAAGCCTATTTGATTTTTTCTCAAAGGATTGGCTAGAGTCTTCAGCACAGCTTCCAATAGTAAAGGCGATAATACTCAAAAAAAAGAACCTCATTATTAATGGTTTTTGGCATTTGCCTTGTCGTATTCTTTTTGCAGTAAGGCCATGCTTTGTTCCATTCTTCGGATATGACCTTCTCTTTTACCCGACAATACCATCCGCAAGTTTTGTTTTTTATCCATGAGTAACATGAGCTCTTGGAATTGGACTCCATCTTGAATAAGGCGTGCTCCGTTATGTTCTATGTCGTAAATTGATTTTGCGTCGCCTTTAGCTAGAATCCAAATTGTTGGGTCGTAGTTGGGTACCATATCTTTTAAAATGGCCTCTACCTCGGATAAATTATCAGCAGGATTTCCTTTACCATCAGTCACGAAAGAAAGGATTCTGGTTTGCTTTCTTTTCTTGGTGCGGTTTTTCCATATTCGCTGATAAATCATTTGATTGATGTGCCACAAAAGTATGGAACAGCTGTCCAAACATGATTCCTGAATAGTGGTTACTAAAACGATGTCGCCATCAAATTCTGAGGAGGTCCTTTTTTTGCCATTTATGTCTATGTAAGAAAAGGATTTAATTTCACCATAGTTTTCTAATGTTTCAAATTTGTGCTCACATGACCGAGTCATGAAAAACACCATTAAAATAAAAAAAACGGCTGGCCCTAGAACGAGGGAGAAGCCCCAAAA
>WTIB01000050.1:0-4755 GCA_011522905.1 Crocinitomicaceae bacterium
CCTATGGGTTGATAATGGTTCTTTTTGGGATTGTAAAAATCCTTTCTACAAAATATATTATAAATCAAAAGAATGTAAGGAGAACGATTTTTAATCTTACGGTTTTAAAAGAGGCTCATACGGGTTTATATTCTGTTCATGTTAACACAAGAGGAAGGTTTTTGAATTTTGGATGTTTACTCATTTCTCAAGAATCCAAGGATTGGAAGGAAGGTTTAGTTGCCTTCCTAAGGCAAAGAAATGAGTTCATTTTTCGGAACAAAATTCGTTTGGATGGGATTCCAAATATTGAATCCCTGTTGAAAAAATTAAAACAAGGCAAATGAGCATAAAACGTCAATCTTGGATAGGTACTATTCCCTTGTTTATTTTAATCATCGATGGTTTTTTAGCTGTATTTCTTGGTAGTGCGTACTTGGGATTGATCATTTTTCAAGAACTTGAAAATGACATACTCATGATAATTCTTGCTTTTTTAATTGGATTGGTGGGATTTGGATTATTCCTGAACATACCCATTGCAAGAAGATCAAACCCCGAGGCTCATTTTAATTCGAGTGACGAGATCGCTAGAGGAGCCTGGACCACCGTTTATAAACACAAAACGGAACCCAATAAAGTAATCAAGCAAATATATCCTTGCGGCTGGGGACATAATGACTACACAAAACATCAGGCTTTCGTTATTGGCAAGAAAAAGATCTGTGGTAAATGGAATCCGCTGGTCCTATGGTTCCTCCATAATTATATGGTTCTTTATCAGTTGATTGGATTGAAGAGAAGAAAGCGGTATGAAGGATGTATAGAGGCGCTCCCGAAGACTTATGATATTCATTTCAAAAAATTATTTTATGAACAGGAATGGGTGCATCATCCATTGAATGAACAAACATGTCCAAGTGACATAATAGAACAATTTGAAACCCTAAATAAGGAATTAGAAAAGTGTGGTTTATACATTGATGATGTGCATTTGGGGAATGTACGAGTTGATGAAAATGGAAGGATAAAAATAATTGATGGAGAGCTCTATTCTGGTGGAGAAGAATGGGTAAAATCAAAAGTAGTTGTAATCTTCAATGGCGCTATGGTGAGCAGTATGAAAAAAGTATTGGGTAACGATAGAATTATCTCATGGGTTGATCATCGAAAGGGTGTCGACGATTTACTGAAAGAAATATCATTTATTAAGTGAGGATTAATGACATTTCATTGATTTTTTTCACATATCAAAAATTATTTTCACAATCATAGATTTCCTACCTTTAAAGACCAAACTTATTTAATGAAAACGCTATTCTTCTTTCTTTCAATTGTTGCTTCAATTAATTCATTCAGCCAAACGCAAGATTCATTTATTCATGACGGGGAAGAGCGTAATTTTATTTATTATGTTCCAAACAGTTGGAATGCAACATCCGAATACCCTTTGTTAATTGTTCTACATGGTTTAACCCAAACGGGAAACGGAATCATGAATATTACGGGCTTCAATGAAATTGCAGAGGACAATAATTTCGTGGTTTGTTATCCTGATGGGCTCAACAATTCTTGGAATGCAGATATGAATTCACTTAATTCTGATGTTGATGACATTGGTTTTGTAGAACAGCTGTTTAATTATTTCGAATCAAATTACAATACAAACCCGCTCAAAAGATACCTAACTGGATTTTCAAACGGGGGATATTTGAGTCACAAAATTGCGAGTGAATCCGAAATGTGCGTCGCGGCTATAGGGACAGTCTCCGGAAATATGTCCACGACTACTTATGAAAACTTTGGTCCTTTATATCCTACTTCAGTGCTCCATATTCATGGGACAAGTGATGGAATCGTACCATACGACGGTGGAGCGTCAACAGGAGCATCAGTTGATGAGGTGATGTCACTTTGGCAAGCACATTTATCTTGTGATTCCGAACCAGTTATGCAATCCATGCCAAATCCGAATAATTTTGATTTTTCATATCCCGAAAGGTATATTTATCAAAATTGTGTAGGTGCAGCACTTGAGCTCATTAAAGTTGTTGGGGGAGGACATCAATGGCCAGGAATTCAGACCTTGGTTGGAGGATTAGGTACCATTAATATGGATTTTTATTCCCCTCAAACGATTTGGGACTTTTTAAATGGGAAATCCTGCCCACAAACTGCAGGTATTTCTGAGATTCCTACAATCGATAAAAAACTCATCAAGGTGATGGATTATTTGGGCAGAGAGATTCATGAAGAGAGCTCGGGGCCTATTTTGTATTTATACAGCGATGGCTCAATTGAGCGGAGATATTCAATACCCAAATAAACTCAAAAGAATATTGTAACTTTATTTCTATGACGAATATCCTTTATGCCAAAAGGTTTGCGTCTCTCCTCTTTGTTTTGGCCTTATTAAATGTGCAACACTTCTATTCACAGGTTATACCTGAAGATCGGATCGTTGAATGGCATTATGCTGGACTAAATGACACAACAACAAACGGCTTTATTTGGCTGAATATGCTTGATGAGGGTCTTGATCCTACAGGTTTAATTTCCAACGATGTTAAGTTGGATAGTATGATAAATGCTTATGGGTCAAGTGGAGTGATTTTCTTTTTTCCTTCAGGAGATTACTTATTTAACCAAACGATACATTTATCTAGCAATCAAATATTAAAAGGTGATGGAATGAATCAAACTCAATTGATTTTTGATTTGGGAGGAACCGGAGATGCTATTAAAATTTCTGGGAGCATCGACAATTCAAACGTTTTTGAACTCTTATCGGATGCTAATCGAGGACAATATTATATTGTTTCAGATGATGCTGAAACCTTATCGAGTGGAGAGTGGATAAAAATTTATCAGAATGATGATGATCTCGTTACCTCATCGTGGGCGCTAAATTCAGTCGGTCAGATTATTAGAGTTGATCAAATACTTGGAGACACTATTTATCTTCGATCACCTTTGAGAATGGATTTTGAAATGATGAGATCACCAAAGTTTAAAAAAATTCAGATGGAATCAAACGTTGGGATCGAATGTCTTAAGATTTTACGTTTAGATGATACAGCTCCCGAGCAAGCCTCCAATATTGCCTTTCGCTACGCTTCAAATTCTTGGATAAAAAATGTAGAATCAGAAAACTGTACTTTTTCACATGTTGTTGCCGAAAATGCATCAAATATAAAAATTGGACGTTCATACTTTCACCATGGCTTTGACTATGGAGGTGGAGGTAGAGCTTATGGAGTGTCCCTTCAATTTACCACAAATGAATGTCTTATTGAGGACAATATTTTTGAGCATTTGAGGCACTCAATGTTGCTTCAGGCAGGGCCAAACGGGAATGTTTTCTCTTATAATTTCTCCACTGATCCGTTCTGGACAAGTAGTAGCCCATTGATTCCATCAGATGCAGCAGGCGACATGGTTTTACACGGTAATTACCCATATGCCAATTTATTCGAACAGAATAGCGGACAAAATATTGTGATTGACAATTCACACGGTGCCAACGGGCCTTTCAATACTTTTTTTAGGAATCGAGCATCTTTATTTGGTATATTTTTTAGTGACGGGACATCTCCATCCCAAAATATAGTGGGTAATGAGATTCCCAATACTGGTTCGCCTTATAGTTTTGTCAATTATACGATTCAAGGAATAGACCAATTTGAATATGGGAACAATAACAAAGGCAATATTACTCCAAGTGGCACGGAAAGTTTGGATGAAGAAAGTTATTATTACATTGCAACACCATCATTTATAAATAGCTCCGAATGGGCTGGTATAGGCACACCGAATACTATGGAAGAAAATAATATTCCTGCACAAAATCGATATGAGTCCAATGCAATTTATGATTACCCGTGTAATGAGGAACCTCCCTTACTAAGTGTGGAACAGAATCAAAGTTCGGGAGTTCATTTATTTCCAAATCCCACAAAAGAGTTACTTTATTTCAAGAGTGATAAAAAGGGAATTTTAAATTTATGGAATGCTCAAGGGAAGTGTTTAAAAACCCAAAAAATAATTTTAGGATTAAATGAAGTCAATGTGTCCAATTACCGTTCAGGGATTTATCGACTTACTTTTTCAATCGAGGACAATGAAATGATTAAACAGGTTTCTTTTATTGTGGACTAATACCAGAATAAATACAATTAATGATTTAAATTGACGTTTTCCTGGAAAGAAAAAAATGAAGTTTTCTCCGTTATTATTGACTATTTCCCTTCTTGCATCTTGTGCAAAAGCACCAAGGGATCCTGAAACTTGCACATTTATTCAATCCTCAGATAATTATTTCAATATCCAAGACAATTCCGATTCTCCAGGAAGAGCTTACAACGTATTTTGTAAAAAGGTTTTGGTTTTTGGCATAGGCGTATATGGTACTTGTAAGGTTACGGATGATGAATTGTTACATGCAGCAAATGTACTGGCTCAGTATCTTGATAATGATGAGGACGGCATTGTTGATAATCAACTCGTATTGGATAAAATGATTGAACAAAAAGCCGCATTAACCCTATTTGGCACTGAAAATTCGAAGAGGCTAAGGCGTTTTTTTAATACAAATAGTGAAGGTTACGGTCCAGAGTCTGCACAAGATTTGTATGGAACAGAAACATTTCCAGGATGGAATATGACACTTCCTTTTGATGCGACACTTGAAGAGGTTTTACATTTGGTTACAGCCAAAGGGTATTCCTTAGTTTACCCTAATGTTTTCGGTGAAGTTCAAGGATCTGAAATAGCCAA
>WTIB01000050.1:4855-6666 GCA_011522905.1 Crocinitomicaceae bacterium
TGCATTACCAACGATATTGCCGGATGGTAGTTATCGACAATAATAATTGATTCTTTTTTAGGTAAAACTCTTATTTTAGAAGAAACATTACCTATGAAGAATTTAGCTTTCGCCATTTTTCTTGGCATCCTATCTTTCACGGTTCATTCTCAAAACATATTCATTAGCGAAGGCTTTGAAGGTTCAACATTGCCAGCGGGCTGGACAGTTTCTACTAATGCGACTGATGGGGGTTGGATACTGGGAACGAGTCAGACAATTGAAAGTCAGTGGTGGTCTGTGGCTCCTCATGGAAATATTATTGGCACCAATGATGATGATTGTGATTGTGATAAAAGCATGGATTATTTAATCATGCCTCCTGTCGATTTATCAGCTTCTTCAGTGGTAGCTCTGCAGTTTGAGAACTATTACGACGGAGGAAGTTTTGGGGGAGACACAGAAACAGCAACATTGGAGTATTCTCTAGACAATGGATTAAGCTGGACGGTTTTTTCAGAAATAATTGGTACGGAAGATGATGCTTGGGACGCTCAATCTTTTGATTTGAGCAGTTTAGCAGGTAATTCAAATGTGCTGATTGCCTTTCATTACAATGACAATGGAGGCTGGATGTTCGGCTGGGCAATAGATGATGTGTTATTATTCGAGCCTCAAGGTTTGGATGCGGAATTAACAAGCCTTTCGGTAAATGCAAATCAAAATGTGCCTGTATCTATACCAATAACAGGGGTAGTTAGTAATGTTGGATCAGAATTGATAACTTCTTTTGATATTACTTGGAGTCTTGGAGGATCAATGGCCTATACCCAAAATTTTTCAGGACTTAATATTCCTTCTCTTGGAACATACAATTTCTCACATCAAGATCTTTGGAACATATCTCAATCTGGTCAATATGCTTTAGATGTAACCGTAGATAACATAAATGGTCAGAGCCCTGATGATAATTCCAATAACAACACCTTATTTCAGAACGTTCAGGCTCTTGAATATGGGATTATTTTAGACGGAGGTATTGAACGCGAATATATTTATTATTACCCCTCAAGTGCAGAACCTGAGTGCCCATTGGTATTTGTGTGTCATGGTTATACGGGAACAGCTCAAGGAATTATGGATTATTCTGGGTTTAATCAACTTGCAGATGAATTTGGATTTGCAGTTTGCTACCCTCAAGGAACGATTGATAGCTACAATAATACATTTTTTAATGTCGGTTATGACTTTCAAATTAATGAAACAGTTGACGACGTAGCGTATCTTCAAAATCTCAGTTCATATTTTCAATCACAAAACTCGATAGATCCGTCAAAAGTATTTTGTACAGGAATGTCAAATGGAGGAGACCTGTGTTATCTATTGGCCTGTGAGGCTCCTGAAACTTTTAGGGCGGTAGCGCCTATTTCGGGAATGATCATGCAGGACATTATGGACGAATGCAACCCTGAAAGTGAAGTTTCTATTTTAGAAATTCACGGTACTGAAGATAATGTGACGTATTTTGATGGTGACCCAAATAACATTGATGGCTGGGGTGCTTACCCGAGTATACCAGAAACAATTTCATTTTTCAATAATCTATTTGAGCTCCAATTGATGAGTACGGAAAATTTACCGAATATTAATACTAATGATGGCAGTACTGTCACATCAGAAAAGTATGGAGCTTCTAATTCATGTACAGAAGTTTGGTTATATACTGTAGAAGGAGGCGGTCATGATTGGCCTGGGGCATATGGCAACATGGATATCAATGCGAGTAGAGAGGCTTGGTTGTTTTTTGAACAGCTGTGTGAACAACCTGTTGG
>WTIB01000334.1 GCA_011522905.1 Crocinitomicaceae bacterium
TTAAATACACAACAGACATTATTCCAATGGTACCGAAATATATATATTCAACAGTCCAAATCCAAAATATTTCAAGTTTTAGGACCTGTATAAAAAGATAGCAAGCTGACAAATAAAGTAGAATTGTGGTGATTTCTATGATCAAAGAATAAACGGTATTTCCACTTCCCAAAATTGTTTGATAATACACGGAGATAATTCCGTACAAGATAATTGAAAAGGAGATCATGCGCAGAATTTGTGCGCTCATTTCAATATAGATTTCTTCGGGGTTTATAATACTTATTAAGGTTTCAGGATATAATATGGCTCCATGAAAAAAGAAGAGTAGGAATGCTGTTGTAAGCAACTGAATTCTCTTCTGAATGATTGGAATTTCATGTTCTTTCTGTCCACCAAGATATTGCGAAATGTAGGTTTTGGTAGTGCCTGCAAAGCCCCAAACAGGAACAAAGGCAAGAAAATATATGGAGCGGATATTTTGAGAAACGGTAAGCTCAAATATTCCCCTTTGCTCAAGCATAATAAAGAATATGGTCCATGTACCTAAGGCAAGTCCCCCCTGAAGCATTATAGGACTCGATATCCTAAGGAGGTTCAACAAGGATTTCATTTTGAAAAATCTCAATCTTAATAGTACATGCTCTTTGTCAAGGATGAAAAAGCACAGCATGGTAAGCATACCCAATAAGTCCGAGGAAGTACTTGCAAGAGCTGCCCCTTTAACCCCCATTTCTGGAAAACCGAAATGGCCAAAAATAAGCCCGTAGTCCAATACAATATTCAATAGAGCTGTTAATATTGCAGAAAGAAGAACTGGAAATGTTTTTCCTTTTGCAAGAAAATAAGCTTGCATCATTAGAAATATACACGCAGGAAATATGGCTATAGATCTTATCCCGATAAAATCACCTTGTAGATTAGCTATTTGTTGATTTAGAGCGTATGCTTTTATCCAATCTGGAATCAGAAAAAACATGAAAAGAAATAATAATCCAGCAAAAAAAAGCTGAAAGATGATTCCTGCACTAAAAACACCACTGAGCATATTGTGTTTATTCTCTCCGATTCTACGTGCCATAATAATTTGAGCACCATCACTTATCCCCACAATAAGCATATACAATGTGATGTATATGAGCCCCGCATTTCCTACAGCATCAAATGAAGCCGTTGAGTATCTGCTAATGAATGAAGCGTCAGTAATTAAGACGATGGATTGTATAAATCCAGAAAACATCATAGGAAGGGCAACCTTCAGAATAGTAGAATATTTGTAGTCTAGACTCATAAATCAAATGGCAAAAATAAAAGAATTCTTTTCTACATATGATTGTTTCTTCTTCCCAAAAGGTGTTGACAATTAAATCCTAAAAGTCGATATAGTTCTTTATTCTTAATTATTTTTGTTTAAAACAGACTTAATTATGGCGAGTAAAAGAATTTTTAAGAAGCATTTAAATGAAATGGTTTTTGATATTGTTGAAGAGTGCTTCTATTTGCAGCTGATGGATGAATCCAAAACTAAAAAAACAGATAAGCTCATTGATGAGGCTGCTGTATTTCAAGATGATGTTTTGAGCAAAATTTATAAGAGTAAATCAAAAAAAGAATTCTCAGAAATTTCAAAACATGTCAATGAAAAGGCAAAGTATTTCGTTGAAAAGCTAAATGAGCTCAATAAGTAGTATGCTTTCAGTTTTTCAGCATAAAAAAACAATTGCTGGAATTCTAGGATGTATTGTTTTTCTCGTTATTGCATGTTGGGATAAAGATTCCGTACAAAATAGAGCGATTGCAATGGCTCTTCTGATGGTTGTCTTTTGGATTTTTGAAGTTGTTCCCATATATGTTACCGCACTAATTCCTCTCGTTCTCTGTACACCGTTAAGTTTATTAGATCCAACCGAGCTGGCATTGGCTTATGGAAATAATAATGTGTATTTATTCTTAGGAGGCTTTATTTTGGCATTAGCATTAGAAAAATGGAATGTCCATCATCAAATTGCATCAAGAATTCTTGCCATAATGGGTTCAACAAAATCAAAAATACTTTTAGGTTTTGGATTGAGTTCTTATCTATTGAGTATGTGGATTTCAAATACGGCCACAACATTAATGATGTTACCAATGGCCATCTCGATTATTCAAGCCCAAAAGGAGAATGAAGAATCCAATCGATTTTCATTACTACTGATGCTAACTGTTGCGTATGCAGCAAGTATTGGTGGAATGGCAACACTTGTTGGTTCTCCACCTAATACGCAAATGGCAGGAACGCTAGAAAGTACATTTGGGATTGAAATTAGTTTTTGGGAATGGATGCGAATAGGTTTGCCCTTGAGCCTTATTGTTTTCATGGTTTTAAATGGTTTTTTTCAAATCATCCTTGGTTCTCAGAGAAACGAAAAAATTTTAATAAATATTCAACAAGCTCAATGGACGACACCACAAAAAAGAGTACTGTTCACCTTTGCTATAGTCATTTTTCTATGGGTTACCCGAGGCTTAATCGTTGACTATACAGGTGTTTCTTTTAAAGATTCAAGCGTTGCAATTTTGGGTGGAATAGTCTTATTTCTTATTCCATCCAATAACAAATCGGATAAATTACTACAATGGAAGGATACGGTTAAAATACCCTGGGGTATTTTGGTGTTATTTGGGGGTGGAATTGCACTTGCTTCCTCCTTAGAAAAAAGCCAAGTATTAGAGCTCATATTTCAAAGTACCAATAGTTTGTCTTCGTGGCATTATATATATCTGCTGTTATTGATCATATCTATTTCCATATTCGCAACTGAGCTGATGTCAAACCTCGCTTTAGTTTCAGTATTAGTACCAATTATCGCTATGCTTGCGCTTGGCATGGGACAATCAATTTTTGCATTTTGCGTACCCTTAACTCTGGCAGCAAGCTGCGCATTTATGATGCCCATTAGTACTCCTCCAAATGCAATTGTTTTTTCTTCAGGTAAAGTAAGCATTAAACAGATGGCTACTTATGGCTTCTTTATGAATATCTTTTCAATTCTTATTATCCTTCTATATAGTTATTTCTTTATTTAAAGGCATAAAAAAAGCGCCAAAAGGCGCTTTCAAAATATCTTTCTTAAGATTAGTTTTTGTCTTTAGAACAACAGGATTTCTTTGCACTACTTGACGCACAAGACTTTGCTTTTGCTTCGCAACAACCTTTCTTTTTCTTTCTTTTTTTCTTCTTCTTTTTATCGTCGTCTTTAAGCTCAATAGCATTATCATTGACGGCAGCATAAGTATTTACCGCATAAGAGCCTGTAAATAAAAATAGGGCTAAGATTAAATATAGTTTTTTCATGTTTAAATAATTTCTGTAAATATAAGGAATTCAATTTAGGCTTCCAATTTTCGTCAATTTCGACTGCACCTTGTCTCCAATTTTCACATCGATATTACTATCAAGAGGGAGAAATAAATCAACTCGAGAACCAAATTTTATAAAACCTAAGTCTTTCCCTTTTTCAACAGCTGAACCCTCTTCACCATAATAGCAGATCCTCCTTGCAACTGCACCAGCGATTTGTCTTATCAAGATTTCTTTTCCTGAGTCGTCTTTAACCACCATTGTGGTTCGTTCATTTTCGGTACTACTTTTAGGATGCCATGCCACCAAAAATTTTCCTGGGTGATATTTTTGATATACCAATTTTCCTGAAATGGGATAGTAATTGGCATGCACATTTAGAGGGGACATAAAAATTGAAACTTGAATTCTTCGATCATTGAAGTATTCCCCTTCTTCGGTTTCTTCAATCACCACCACTTTACCGTCTGCAGGACATACAATTTCATTCTTATCATATGTTTTACTCCGTTTCGGTATTCTAAAAAATTGAATGACTAAAATTAAAAACATCAAGCTGAGAGCGCTTATTCCATAGAAAAGGAACAAGTTACAATCCAAAAGAAAAATAGTATTTAATGTCATTACAATAGAAGCAATTATTATGGCACTTAAAATAATTTTTATTCCTTCCTTGTGAATAGTCATATTCTTGTAATTGATTATGTAAAAGTATAAATGACATGCCAAATATAGAAAAATGGTATGGCAAAAAGCATGGCGTCAAAGCGATCGAGAAGCCCTCCATGGCCAGGCATGATATTTCCCGTATCCTTAATTTTGTTTTTTCGCTTCAAATAAGATTCAAATAAATCTCCCAATACTGCGGCAGGAGCAATGATTACAGCAGAGTATACCCAAAACATACTGTAGTTTGATTCAAACAGGTGAATCAAGTACGCAGCCATAATGGTGAACAATACTCCACCGATGAATCCTTCCCATGTCTTTTTGGGTGAAATTTTAGGAGCCATCTTATGTTTTCCAAATAGCATACCGCTCAAATAGGCAAAAGTATCATTAATCCAAACGAGCAGAAAAACAAATAATAATATGGGAAGATCTCCTGAATCGTCTTTGATGTGAACGATTGCGCCAAGAATTAATGGAATTAAAATATATACAGTTCCCAACAGAATGAGCGCAATATTTGAAAAAGCATTTTTTGCTTGAAACAATAATTGAATACAAATCAATAAAGTCATCATACTCAGCAATCCATATTTTCCAAAATCCTCCGAAAACTCAAAGATTGGAATGGGCATATAATGATTCACCGTAATTAAAAAACCAATTGAGGCAATGATTCCTGATATGATCGGATTAAAATTCAATAATTTATCTGACTTGAACATTTTATGAAATTCATAAAAACAAATACCAGAAACGGCGGCAAAGAGCAAAACCAGGTAGTTCTTGGATAAGAGGAGACTCAGTAATACGACTGACACGAATATCAGTCCACTAATACTACGCGTCAGGAGTGTTTTCATGATTTTCTAAAAGATCAATGGCTTGCTGCTTGTCATCTTCTGAAACATAAATTTCAAATTTTCCAAAAGCATTGTACATGGAATCCATGGTACTGTTTATTTGAAAAGGAATATGATTCATTGATAGTATGGACTGACATAGCTGAAAATACATTCGATCTGTTGTATTGACCAAGAGATATTTATTCATCCTTTTTGTCTTTATCTTCTTGCGAAATATCTTCTTTAAATTCAGGCGGTGTTTTTAAATCAGGTTTTGGTTTGACTGACTTTGGTTCTTCCTTTGAATTTGAATCAGTTTCCTCTGTCTTAAGGTCAGACTCTTTAACCTTTTCATCCATTTTTCCTTCTTTTGAGTCATCTGTATTTTCTTCAGTTTTGTCCCATACACGTTTTCCAAAAATGGCTTCCAAGTCTTCCTTGAAAATGACTTCCGAAGAAAGCAATTTTTCTGCCAATTCTGAAAGCTTTTCTTTATTCTCTGTTAGTAATTTTAAAGCCCGCTCATATTGAATTTCAATCATTTTGCTTACCTCTTCATCAATAACTCGAGCTCGGTCATCGGAATATGGCTTGGTAAACATATCCTGTCCTCTTGAGTCAAAATAGGAGATGTTACCTATCTTTTCATTCAGGCCATATATCGAAACCATCGCATATGCCTGTTTTGTCACTTTTTCTAAATCACTTAATGCACCGGTACTGATTTTACCGAATATTAATTGTTCAGCGGCTCTTCCACCCAGGGCGGAGCACATCTCATCTAAGATTTGTTCAGTAGTTGTAATACTTCTCTCTTCTGGCAGATACCAAGCTGCACCAAGGGATTGTCCTCTTGGCACTATAGTAACCTTTACAAGTGGATGGGCATGTTCAAGCAACCATGATATTGTGGCATGTCCCGCCTCATGGAATGCAATTGCCTTTTTCTCACTTGGAGTGATGATTTTGTTCTTTTTTTCTAGACCTCCAATGATTCGGTCAACCGCATCTAAAAAGTCCTGTTTTTCAACTTTTTTCTTATTATTTCTCGCTGCAATTAATGCCGCTTCATTACATAGGTTTGCAATGTCCGCTCCTGAAAATCCAGGTGTTTGTTTAGCTAAAAAGCTTACATCCAAATTCTTTTCAAGTTTCAATGGCTTAAGATGGACTTCGAAAATCTCTTGACGTTCATTTAAATCGGGCATATCAACATAAATTTGTCTATCAAATCTACCCGCTCTCATCAAGGCGCCATCCAAAACATCTGCTCTGTTGGTAGCTGCCAAAATAATGACTCCAGAATTCGTCCCAAAACCATCCATCTCCGTAAGCAATTGATTTAGGGTATTTTCTCTTTCATCATTTGAATTAAAACCATTATTCTTTCCTCGTGCCCTACCGATCGCATCGATTTCATCTATAAATATTATGGCAGGAGATTTTTCTTTCGCTTGCTTAAACAAGTCTCTAACTCTTGATGCCCCAACTCCGACAAACATCTCAACAAAATCAGATCCAGATAAGGAGAAAAAGGGCACTTTGGCTTCACCTGCGACAGCTTTGGCCAAAAGTGTCTTTCCTGTTCCAGGAGGACCTACAAGCAAAGCTCCTTTGGGAATCTTAGCACCGAGTTCTGTATATTTCGATGGGTTTTTCAAAAATTCAACAATTTCAACAATTTCTTCTTTTGCACCTTCTAAGCCAGCTACATCAGAAAAGGTAACATTGGTTGTTTTACCATTTTCATACACTTTTGCCTTGGATTTACCAATGTTAAAGATTTGGCCACTGCCACC
>WTIB01000013.1 GCA_011522905.1 Crocinitomicaceae bacterium
GCTGTATCACATGAAGCCCCAATCAAAATTGTATTTCTTTTCTCAAATTCTTTAGCTGCTTCTTGAAAAGCATGAATTTCAGTTGGACAAACAAAAGTGAAATCTTTCGGGTACCAAAACAAGCATACTTTCTTTTTGTTATCTACAGCTTGTTTAAGCACATTAATTTGAAATGCATCTCCCATTTCATCAATAGCCTTTACAGACATATCTGGGAATGTTTTACCTACTAAGGACATATTTTTATTTTTTAGTTAATAATTGTTTTCTGGTTGTAAAATTATAATATTCTCTGTGACAAAGAAGAAAATTAATCCCTTCTCAAGCACTTGAAAAAAACACCTATCGTATAGATTTTGTTTTTTCAACTGTCAATTAAATTATTTCTTCTTCCCTGATGCTTTTTTTACAAAGTCATCATAACTTAAATGCTTTTCTTTCATTGGTACATTCTTTTGAAAGTAATCTGAAAGCTTCTTTTCCGTCAAGCGGTCATATATTCCATTTACTTGTTCCTTATCTTTCAAAAGTTTCATTGCCGTTTCAGTCAATTCTTTGTCATCTGGAGCTGGCATTCCGTACTGAGCGTAATTAGATACCAAAAGAGATTTAGTGAAATCCATTACTTCTTCGTTAGAAATCTGTATGTCATTGTCTTTAAAAATCTTTCCTTGAATCAACTGCCATTTCATAGACTTTAAATACCCATCGAACTCTTTGTCCAAAGTATCATCATCTATTGGCTTTTCATTGGATAGCTTAATCCATCTTTTCAAAAAGCTCTCTGGCATTGAAATTTTCGTTTTGTCCATCAAATATTCATAAATACTTTGGGTAAACAAACGATTAGAATCTTCTTTAAACATATTGGTTAAATCTGATGCTACCTTGTCTTTTAATTCAGATTCAGACTTCACATCTCCCGCAGGAAAAAGCTTATTGAATAAATCTTCATTCAATTCTGCCATCTCCATTCTCTTAATATCATTTATGGTAAATTTGAAAAGCTTTGATAAACCATCAAGTTCAGACTCTTCAATTCCGAGCATAGATGCCATATCCTTGGAATCTCTACTTACGGTACTCGGATCTAAAATTATTGAGTCATCAACCTTTTTCCCTTTTAATGATTTTATGGCCTTCTTATCCGATAAGAACTCCATTGAAACCGTAGAATTGTGCTCTACACCACCTTCTTTGGGCTCTTTATTAGAATCAAGCTCTCTAAATAAACCCATTACCATATCCGTTTCTCCTACCTCATCTGTTGATTCAAGCTTTCCATAACGCTTACGTAAATCCTCAATTTGCTTAGAAATGAGCTTATCATCTACTTTTACAAGAAAATATTCCATGCTCTTTTTTGAAGACAATGGAACATCAAATTTTGGAGAAAAACCTATTTCATAAGAAAATTCAAAATCAGCAGGGTTGTCAAGATCTCCTTTAAAGGTGTCATTCTCTACTGGAATTGGATTACCTAAAATTTCTAATTTTTCATCCTGGATAAATTTATATAACCCATCATTAGAAATTTTATTTAGTTCTTCAGCTAAAACAGACTTTCCATACTGTTTTTTAATCATTCCGAATGGCACATGCCCCGGTCTAAAACCAGGAATTTTAGCATTCTTCCGGTACTTTTCAAGGGTTGTTTTCACCTTAGACTGATAGTCTTCAGAACTGATTTGAACCTTTAGGATTGCATTAAGCTTGTCAACTTTTTCTTGTACAACGTTCATTTTGTAATTATTAAATTAATTCAATAAAAAAGGTCTCGTTCAGTAGAACGAGACCTAAAATGGTGCGGATGGAGGGACTCGAACCCGCACACCTCTCGGCACTAGATCCTAAGTCTAGCGTGTCTACCAATTTCACCACATCCGCATTTATTTCAACTTGAGAGCAAGCCCTCTTTTCTTTAAACTTTTTTAAAGCGGTTGCAAAGATAACTTTTTTTAATAGAAATGAAAAGAAAAATTAGCTCCTTGTGTTTTGAATGTTTTGGCGAATTTCCTTCATAAATTCAGAAGCATAAACAAAGTTGCTGATCTCAGGATTTTCTGTTGTGATAATAGACTTTTTATCTCCTTGCCACCATTTTTTTCCTTCGTGTATAAAAATCACATTCTCACCAATTTCTATAACAGAGTTCATGTCATGTGTGATAACGACTGTAGTCATATCATATTCTTTGGTGATATCTTGTATTAATCCATCAATGAGTATCGCAGTTTTAGGGTCTAGACCGGAATTGGGCTCATCACAAAAAAGGTATTTTGGATTCATAGAAATCGCCCGAGCAATTCCTATTCTTTTTTGCATACCTCCACTACATTCAGAAGGCAAGAGGGAATTTTTACCAGATAAATTAACTCTTTCTAGACAAAAATCAACTCGCTTCTTAATTTCAAGACTTGACTTATTACTAAACATAGACAATGGAAATCCAACATTTTCTTCTACGTTCATAGAGTCAAATAATGCTGCCCCCTGAAATAACATTCCAATTTGCTGTCTAATTTGACTTCTTTGATTACGATTCATGGCTGTAAAATCTCTCCCCTCATATATTACATTACCAGAATCAACCTCATGTAAGCCTACCATGCATTTTGCCAAAACTGACTTTCCCTGCCCTGACTGACCAATGATTAGATTTACTTTGCCTTTCTCAAACGTGGTAGAGATGTCATGAAGGACCTGAAGCTCGCCAAAAGACTTATTTATATTATGAACTTCTATCATTAAAACAACAATAATTTGGTTAAAACGAAATTGGCCATTAATATCACAACACTACTCGTCACAATAGCCTGTGTGGAAGCTTTACCAACATCCAATGATCCTCCTCGAACGTAATATCCGTAATAAGAAGATACAGATACAATAAGAAAAGCAAAACAAACAGATTTAATTAAGGCATAAGCTATATGAAATGGATCGAAGAATGATCGAATTCCCAGTACATAAACTTCTGTATTAATTAATCCTGAAACCTGCAAAGCTAACCATCCTCCAATGAGACTAAGGACCATTGAGCAAATGATTAAAATTGGGAAAAAAAGCATTGCAGCTATAATTTTAGGAAGAACCAAATAATTTAAAGAATTAACCCCCATTATTTCTAAGGCATCAATTTGCTCAGTAACTCGCATTGTTCCAATTTCTGAGGCAATATTTGAACCCACTTTTCCCGCAAGAATTAAAGACATTACTGTTGGAGAAAACTCAAGGAAAGTACTTTGCTGAGTAATGTATCCTACTGTATAATCTGGAAGAAGTGGAGTGGTCAACTGATAGGCCGTGTTCAATGCAATCACACCTCCCATAAATAGTGACATCAGACCCACAATAAATAATGAGCTAATTCCAATAATTTCGAGTTCAGAGACAATTCTTCTCCACAAAATTCTCCATTTCGCTGGAATGGCAAAAAGGATTTTTAACATCAAGAAATACCGCCCAAAATGATACAACAACTTCACGATACTAAAATAAACATAATTTTAAAGTTTAAACTTTGATATCACATCAAATACCTTTCAAATAGTTTAATTAATTTTCATCTTTAAAATGGGCGATACATTAAAATTCAAACAGATCCTGTCAAAATATTTACCCAATGATTTTGTACCCTATATTTCAGAATTGATTATGCAATCTGAGGTAAAGTTTAAAATTGTTGCACCGAGACGAACAAAGCTTGGGGATTTTAAAGCCAAAGGGGATAAAAGCAACAAGTCACAAATTACGATAAATGGAGATTTGAACCCTTATGCTTTTTTAATTACAACGCTTCATGAATTAGCTCACTTATACACTTTTAATAAATACAAGAATAAAGTTCGACCCCATGGTAAAGAATGGAAAAAGGAGTTTTCGATTCTTTTGAACCCTGTTTTAATACATGACGCTCTGCCCAATGAATTAAAAATCGCTCTAGAAAAATCAATCCAGAATTTAAAAGCATCCTCCTGCTCAGATATTCATTTATCAAGAGCCCTTAAAAAATATGACTCTTCGAAAAGAACCGTGACCTTAGAAGAATTGGATGAAAATACCTGCTTTGCAATCAATAAAAAAACCTATTTAAAGGGTAAATTGCGTAGAACCCGGTATCTTTGCAAAGAAATGAGCTCAGGTAAATCATATTTAATTCATGCTTTAGCTGAGGTAAATGTATTAGAATGAATAATAATTCTACATATTGTTTAATAATGGCTGGAGGAGTTGGAAGTAGGTTCTGGCCCCTATCCACGGAGAACAATCCCAAACAATTCCTAGATATTTTAGGGTCGGGAAAAAGCTTAATTCAACTTACCTTTGACCGTTTCAATCAAGTCATTCCTGAGAAAAATATTTTTATCCTGACCAATTCAAATTATAAAAACAAGGTTATAGAACAATTAGGGGTGGCGCAAGATCAAGTTTTATGTGAGCCTCAGAGAAAAAATACTGCCCCATGCTTGGCATACGCAACTGCAAAAATTCATAAAAAAGATCCAAATGCACTAATCCTTGTTTCTCCCTCGGATCATTTGATTTTAAATGAAAAGCAATTTTTTGAAGATATACATACCGGCTTAAACAAAGCAAAAGATTCAGATGATATCGTAACCTTTGGAATTAAACCCACCAGGCCTGATACTGGATATGGATATATAGAATTTGATGCCCCTGGCAATGTGATTTCTAATACTTGTAAAGTAAAACAGTTTAGAGAAAAACCAAATTTAGAAACCGCTAAAACTTTCATTAATCAGGGTAATTTTTATTGGAACTCAGGGATGTTTGTGTGGAAATCAAATACTGTTATTAAAAGCTTCCAGAAATATTCAAGCGAGCTTTATCAGATATTTTTTGCAAATGATTTACACTACAACACTGAAAATGAAATGCAATTTTTAGATAATGCTTTCCAGCAGTGTGAGGATATTTCAATTGATTACGCGCTTCTTGAAAAGGAACCCAACATATCTGTTGTACTTTCTTCATTTGATTGGAGTGATTTGGGCACTTGGGGTAGCCTTCAAAATCTGCTTGAAAAAGACCATAATAATAACACCAAAAACAATGAGAATACCTATTTTTTTAATAGTACTAATTGTCTAGTGAAGGCAGAATCTGATAAGACGATTTTAATTGATGGGCTTGAAGGTTATATTGTCATCGATACTAAAGATCGATTAATGATATTGAGTGCTGAAAATGAACAAGAGCTAAAAACATATCTAAAAAAAATAAATAAAACCCAATAATGGTTAAAATCAGAAACATAGAATTGGGTGATTTTCCGCTTTTACTTGCACCAATGGAAGATGTAAGCGATCCGCCATTTAGAGCATTGTGTAAAAGGTATGGAGCTGATTTAATGTACACTGAATTTATTTCATCTGAGGGACTTATTCGTGATGCATTGAAGAGCAGGCAAAAACTAGACATATACGAAAATGAAAGACCTATTGGGATTCAGATATTCGGCTCAGATATTGAAAGCATGAAAAAAGCTACAGAAATTACCGAGCAATCAAATCCGAATATCATTGATATCAACTACGGTTGTCCAGTTAAAAAGGTAGCTTGTAAAGGTGCAGGAGCAGGAATTCTTCAAGACATCCCCAAAATGGTTAAAATGACAGCCGAAATCGTGAAATCGACCAAACTTCCTGTTACCGTTAAAACAAGATTGGGCTGGGATGATAAATCAAAATACATTGTTGAAGTTGCAGAACGTTTACAAGATGTTGGAATTGAAGCTATTTCAATTCATGGACGAACGAGAAAACAGATGTACAAAGGAAGCGCTGATTGGTCATTGATTGCTGAGACCAAAAACAACCCTCGACTACATATCCCTGTCTTTGGAAATGGTGATATTGATTCTCCTGAAAAAGCCATTGAGTATAAAAACAAATATGGTGTTGACGGTGTAATGATTGGAAGGGCTAGCATTGGAAATCCATGGGTTTTTAGAGAGATAAAGCACTATATAAAATACGAGACTCACATGCCACGTCCCTCATTTAAAGATAAAGTCGAGGCAGTTCAAGAACACCTCACATCAAGTATTGAATGGAAGGGTGTAAAATTAGGAGTGGCAGAAATGAAAAGGCATTACGCCAATTATTTCAAAGGGATATCCAATTTCAAAGAAATAAAAACCCAACTGGTCACCTCAAATGATTTGGGTGAGCTCAATGAAATTCTAGAAAAACTACATCAAGATTCGGAAAATTTCGAATTCGTATTAAGTTGATGAACTATTTTAATTTCATTTTGTTTTCTTTTCATGGAGCTATGGAAAACGATTTCCGGATTTTCAGATTATGAAATTTCTACCCATGGAAACTTGAGGTCAGTAGAGAGAACAAAAACCTTTAAAAATGGTCGTAAGGTCAAATTTTCAGCTAGGGAAAAGTCCTTACGAGTGCATCCTGGAAATGGTTTTTTGATGACAGACCTTATTGATGACAAAGGCAAAAAAAGAACCATCTACCCTCACAAATTTGTTGCTAAAACATTTATACCAAATGCAAAGCCAAGAAAAAACAAAGTGGTTATTCACATAGACGGAAA
>WTIB01000248.1 GCA_011522905.1 Crocinitomicaceae bacterium
GTGGTCGCGCTTCTTACCAAAACACCAACAACTTGTTCTTTGTTGATGAAGTCAATTAAATCATCTTGAGCTACTTTCTCTAGAATAACCTCAAATCCTGCAGCCTCGAGTGCGTCAACACCACTAGCAGAAATACCATCGTTTGCTAATATCTTCATATCTATAATTTTTATCCTTTACTTGAAAAATGCTTCATTAAATCCACCAGTACTTGAACGCTTTCAATTGGTAGCGCATTGTACATAGATGCTCTGTATCCACCTACAGATCGGTGTCCTTTCAATCCAACAATGTCATTTTCGAGCCATAGCGCATTAAATTCGTCAGTTCTAGACTCATCAGTCATCAAAAAAGTAACATTCATATTGGAACGATCGGCCTCTCCAACCGTAGCTTCAAACAATGGATTGCTGTCAATTTCATTATATAGCAGTGCCGCTTTCGCCTCGTTTCTTTCCTGCGCACCTCTGACTCCTCCATTATTGATCAGGTGACGTAAATTAAGCATTGATGCATAAACGGGGAATACAGGTGGTGTATTGAACATACTGTCTTTTTCAGCATGCGTTTTTAAGTCCAAATAGGTGGGTAAAAATGCAGATGTTGATTTACCTAAGGCCTCATCTTTAACAATATAAAGAGTTGTACCTGCTGGTCCCATATTTTTTTGTGCTCCTGCATAAATCAAATCGAAATCTGCTACATTGATTTCCCTTGAGAAAATATCCGAAGACATATCACAAACAAGCGGTACATCAGAATTTGGAATTTCTCTAAATTGCGTTCCGAAGATGGTGTTGTTCGAGGTGAAATGTAAATAATCTGATGATGGGTCTACAGCTACATTTTTTGGAATATAATTGAAATTCTTATCTGCAGAGCTGGCTGCTTCAATTACTTCGAAACCTGCTTTTTTGGCTTCAGTCATGGCTTTCTTTGACCATGCCCCTGTGTTGATATATGATGCTTTTTTAGCATCTCTCATCATATTGAGAGCACTAATCAAAAAACCTAAAGAAGCTCCTCCTTGAAGAAAAATCACCGAATATCCCTCAGGAACATTCAATGCCTTTTTGACAAGTGCTATTGCCTCGTCCATAACCGCCACAAAATCCTTGTGTCTATGAGATACTTCAAGAATAGATAAACCATTAAAATCAACAACTGATTTGGAAGCTTCTTGAAAAACTTCTTGAGGCAAAATGCATGGACCTGCGCCAAAATTATGTTTCATGTTTTTAAGTTTTTAGCAAAATTCTAAAAACTATTTAAAGTGGCGCTTAAATTTTCGAAAATTTATCCGAATTGTTGATAAAAACTGAATTTTCAGGATTTAATCCTTTTTTTCTGCCTCTTTTTTGGCAGCAGTTTCAGTTTTCTTTTTGGCTGGTGCTTTTTTCTTAGCTGGTGCTTTTTTTGCTACGGGTTTTTCCGCTGCATCAGCGGTTTTCTTTGCAGGAGCTTTTTTCTTTTTGGGCTTTGCCACAAATTTTACGCTTTTCTTTCTTTTTCTCGATACGCCATATGAGCCTATCGTTCTTTTTCCTCTAGCTGTTTTTCTATCTCCTTTTCCCATTTTATATTTTTTAGTTAATGACTATCAAATTTACAATTCTTTTTCAATTATTCTTCTTCTGATTTCTTGTTCAATTTGTTCACCTTTAATGAGGGTGCGTTTACACCAGTTGATCATTAAAGTCGTTTGCTCTGCTTCGTTGAGCTTCCAATCTAAATCCGAAGATTCTAATCTTTTTCTCAAATTACTCAATAGAATGGCCGCTGAAACAGAAATATTAAAGCTTTCAGTGAAGCCATACATCGGTATATTTACTTTATAATCAGCTTCGTTTAAAACTTCATCTGACAGACCATCCATTTCTGTTCCAAAAAATACGGCCATTGGCTCATCTATGGGTACATTATAGATGTCATAATCATCAGTATGAGGAGTGGTAGCCAAAATCTTATATCCGCGCTTCCTCAGGGTTTTTATACATTCGAGAGTAGCTTGTTCACCTTGTGTATGGCTTTCGGTTTCTACCCATTTACCTGCTCCTAAGGCAATATCACTGTTTACTTTGTACTTGTTGATATTTTCGATGACGTGCATTTTATTGATGCCATAACAGTCGCAGGTTCTTAATACGGCAGATGCATTGTGCTCTTGATACAAGTTTTCAACCACTACATGGATGTGATTGGTTCTTTCTGCAGATATTTCATTGAATAAACTTGCTTTATTCTCCGAAAGGAGCTCCAATAATTCGTTTAAAACAATTTTGTCAATGTTCATGGATGTAAATATAATCTTCTTTATTTCTCAATACAGCTCAAAACCAATACTCGTGATTCTAGATGTATCCTCACCTTGAGTTTTTTCTGTTTTTATTAATCGCTGTGCTTTCTTCTGATCCAAAACTTCCTTAATGTTTTTGACGACAGCACAAGGTACTTTCATTTCGTGCAGCTTCTTTGATATGTGCTTGGAATCCAATTTTTCGACTTTTTCTTGCAATAAATGCTGCAATTCTGTTCTGTTCTGCACTCTTAGCTGGTTGTTTTCAAATTTTGGATGCTCATGGAGTGTAAGTCCAAGGCATTCACACAAGCCTTCAAAATGTCGATTGCTGCCAATGGCAAATGTGATGTGTTTAGCATCCTTTGTTTTAAACATCTCACCGTAGGGTGCAATATTAGGATGGAGGTTTCCTTTTCTTTTGGGAATCTCTCCAGTCATTAAATAATTACTGGCTTGATTTACAAGGCTTGTGATGGCAGCATTATAAAGTGAAACGTGAACAGTTTTTGCTTCTCCTGTTTCTTTTTGATGGAGAAGGGCAATTAAAATACCTTCCTTTAAATGATGAGCAGCCAATACGTCAATTAAGGCGACTGGCATTTTCAATGGATTGGCATTTTCTTCTCCATTTATGGACATGAATCCTGATTCTGCTTGAAGAATGAGATCGTATGCAACACGGTCGCTATCAAGTCCAAACCCGGTTATTTTTGCTATGATTAGATTTGGATTGACTTTTCGTAAAACCCTATCCGTAATGTTTAATTTTTCATCATCACCTTTTTTAAAATTGGAAATGATAAGATCGCTATCTTTTAGGAGATGTATGAAAGCCGAGTAATCGGTAGCATTAAGAAGGTTTAGCTTTACGTATGTTTTCTTATAATTGATACTCGAAAAATAAGCTGAAGTTTTAGAATTTGGGGGCTCTGACTCGAGCTTCCATGATCTCGTTACATCTGGATACTCCGGGTGTTCTATTTTTATAACTTCTGCACCCATTTCAGCGAAAAAAGTCCCTACAGAAGGCCCTGCCAATACAGTCGATATATCCAAGACTTTCATCTTATTCAGCTTCATTAATTCATTGTTTTATTGGGTTCAACAAATGTAAAAATTTAGAATCAGTATTTAGTATTTGCATTATTGGCTGAAAGAAGAGTCTAATTTTTCCAACAAAGGCACGCCGAATCATTGATTCATTCGTTCAAAATCTTTAAATTCGCGATTCAAATAAAAACAATATGGTATTTGATATTGAAATGATAAAAGAGGTGTACGCAAGGTACCCTGAAAGAATCGCAGCGGCAAGAGCGGCAGTTGGTAAACCATTGACTTTGGCAGAGAAAATTCTGTATGCACACCTTTGGGAAGGAAAGGCGAGTACAGCTCACCAAAGAGGAAAATCTTATGTTGATTTTGCACCCGACCGAATTGCTTGTCAAGATGCTACAGCGCAGATGGCTTTATTACAATTCATGCAGGCAGGTAAGGCGAAGGTAGCGGTTCCAACAACGGTACATTGTGATCATTTGATTCAAGCAAAAATTGGTGCAGATAAAGATTTGCAAAATGCGATGAATCAATCCTCTGAGGTATTTAATTTTTTAGATTCCGTTTCAAACAAATATGGTATTGGTTTTTGGAAGCCAGGAGCAGGAATCATTCATCAGGTTGTATTAGAAAATTATGCATTTCCAGGTGGAATGATGATTGGAACAGATTCTCATACTGTTAATGCCGGTGGACTAGGAATGGTAGCCATTGGGGTAGGAGGAGCTGACGCTGTTGACGTGATGGCAGGAATGGCTTGGGAGTTGAAATTCCCTAAATTAATTGGGGTTAAACTTACGGGGCGTTTGAGCGGATGGAGTTCACCAAAAGATGTGATTTTAAAGGTGGCTGGAATTCTCACTGTAAAAGGAGGAACAGGAGCAATCGTTGAATACTTCGGTGATGGAGCAAAGTCTATGTCTTGCACTGGAAAGGGTACTATATGTAATATGGGTGCTGAGATTGGAGCTACCACTTCAACATTTGGATATGATGAATCAATGGAAAGATATCTTCGCTCTACAGGAAGAGATGAAGTTGCGGATGCGGCAAATGCAATTGCGGAATACTTGACAGGTGATGATGAAGTATATGCCAATCCAGAAGCTTATTTTGATCAGGTTATTGAAATCAATTTAGATGAGTTAAAGCCTCATTTGAATGGGCCTTTTACTCCGGATTTAGCCACAAGAGCGGGAGCTGAAATGCTTGAAAAAGCAACGGCAAATGACTGGCCTTTGAATGTAGAATGGGGTTTAATTGGTTCGTGTACCAATTCCTCTTATGAAGACCTTTCGAGAGCATCATCAATTGCGAAGCAGGCATTTGAAAAAGGTATTGAAGCAAAAGCTGAATTTGGAATCAATCCGGGATCTGAGCAGGTGCGCTACACAGCTGAAAGAGATGGTTTACTTCAAAATTTTGAAGATTTAGGAGCTAAAATATTTACCAATGCTTGTGGTCCATGTATAGGTCAGTGGGGTAGGTATAGTGATCCTAAAAATGCCCCGAAAAATACAATTGTGCATTCTTTTAATAGAAACTTTGCAAAGCGTGCGGATGGAAATCCAAATACCCATGCTTTTGTAACTTCTCCAGAAATGGTTGCAGCAATTGCCATTTCAGGTAGATTGGATTTTGACCCAACAAAAGATACTTTAACGAACAAGAATGGAGAAGAGGTAAGGCTTGATGAGCCAACTGGTTTTGAGCTGCCTCCGAGAGGTTTTGATGTAGAAGATGCAGGATATCAAGCTCCAGAGGAAGATGGGTCAGGAGTTAATGTAGTGGTTGCAGAGAATTCTGAAAGACTACAACTATTAACGCCTTTTACCCCATTGGGAAATCAAATCAATGGAGCGAAATTATTGATTAAGGCTCATGGTAAATGTACGACTGACCATATTTCTATGGCGGGTCCTTGGTTGCGCTACAGAGGTCACTTAGATAACATTTCAAACAATTGTTTGATTGGTGCGGTGAATGCCTTTAATATGAAAACGGATACCGTTAAGAATCAGCTTACGGGTGATTATGGTCCAGTTCCAGCGACGCAAAGAGCTTACAAGGCCGCAGGAGTTCCAACGGTTGTGGTTGGTGATCACAATTATGGTGAGGGATCGTCAAGAGAGCATGCAGCTATGGAGCCAAGACATCTTGGTGTAGCCGCTGTTATTGTTAAGTCATTTGCTCGAATCCATGAAACCAATCTCAAAAAACAAGGAATGCTTGGATTGACTTTCGCTAATGAAAGTGATTATGACAAAATTCAAGAGGATGATACTTTCAACTTTGTTGACTTAAACGAATTTGCACCTGGAAAACCGCTAACACTAGAGGTTGTTCATGTTGATGGTTCAAAGGACAATATTTTGTTAAATCACACTTACAATGCTTCACAGATTGAATGGTTTGAGGCTGGGTCTGCATTGAATCTAATCAAGCAGCAGGCAAATTAATCTTGAATTTGTTTAGGGTGAATCGAAAGTTATTTGTTTTTCTGTGCACCTTTCTGGCGATTTTATTTGCTTGTGAAACCAGTGAAAATCAAAACATTGTATCTGTTCAAAACGGAAAAAATCATTTTTCTAAAGATTCAATCATTGATTACACTCATGTCAGTCCATTTGACAAAGACAGCCTGCTGCAAGTCGTTATTGAAATACCTGCTGGTACCATTGATAAGTGGGAATTAAATAAATCTAATGGGCAGCTGGAATGGGAAATTGTAAATGGTAAACCTCGAAAAGTTAATTATTTGGGTTATCCAGGAAATTACGGATTTATTCCTCAAACCTTACTTTCAAAAGACCAGGGAGGAGATGGAGATCCTCTTGATGTTCTAATACTTGGTCCGGCTGTCGAAAGAGGGAGTATTCAAAAGTGTAAAATTATTGGTGTTTTAAAGCTCACAGATCACGGCGAAAATGATGACAAAATCATTGCAGTCTCTCAAAACTCAGAAATGTATAAGGTAAATGATATCCTTGAAATGGAAAATGAGTTTAATGGTGTTCTAGACATTGTAGAGATATGGTTTAAAAATTATAAAGGTCAGAGCTTATTAAAATCAAAAGGATATAAAGGCAAAGCAGAAGCTATTTCAATAATTAATCAAGCTATTGG
>WTIB01000145.1 GCA_011522905.1 Crocinitomicaceae bacterium
TGCTTCAGCATTATGAGTTCCTTTTCAATAAAATCACCACGTTTCTAGAAATTTATAAGCTATCAGGAAAATTAGCGCTTGACTATGTCAATGATTAATTTTCTCTAAAAACAATGATTTTTGTATCATCCCCTCCAGATGAAAAAGAATGTTCATTAATTTTTATCAGTGTGTTGACAGAAAAATTATGGCCTTGGCTTTTATGATCAATTTTCTGTATTACCTTTTCATAAAAACCTTTCCAAACTTTTATGGACCGATCTCTACTTGCAGAAATTGAAACATCATCATTCATGGCCAAAAGTGAATAAATGGTGTAATGATGTGCAGGTATTGATTTCAATTGTTCGCCATTCAGATTATAAATGCGAATACGCGCATCATTTCCCCCTGAAGCAAGTAATTTTCTTTTTTCACAAAACAACAACGAAGAAACCCCGTTATCATTTGCCTTGAAGGTCTTCAATTCGTTATAGTACTCCGTTTCAAAAATGCTTATTTCCCCATTCTGTTTACCAACAAACAAGAGCTTTTCGGATGATGAGTAAAACATGGCTCTTATTTTACCACAGTTTAAATGAATCATCATTTGAAGCTCCCAAGTTTTATTATCCCAAATAGATAAATATCCCTCCTGATCTCCAACATAAATATGATTGCGGTCAAGATTTTTTTCTATCGAAAATATGGCATTTCGATGTTGTGTAAAACAACGAATTTCCTTTTTGGAAATCACATCGAATAAATTCAAACGACCATCCGAACCACCTACAATTAAGGTATTGCTTTCTTCAATAAAATGAATCGCATAAGATGGTTTTTCCAGCTTTATCGCAAAGCTATCCTGACTACCGTTATTAATATCCCATCTAACCACGTATTTATCCCCTGAGGAAGAATAGATATGATCAGAGCTTCTGGTTAAGGCGTAAATTGCGGCTGAATGACCGTCAATGGTATAGTGATGAGCAAAATAAGTCCCTGAACTATGACTCGTCTTCTTCATCCTCATCATTTATTTGCTTCAGGCGCTCTTCAACTTTTTTGGGTAGATATTCAAAAAATGTATCTCCACGTAAACCTAAACGCAAACATTCAAGAGGAATCAAATCCTTTGGTGCAATATTACCAAGGTTTACCTCCGCACCAAAAAGCTTAATAAACCAAACTTGTTGATTTTTTTGAGGTGCCTCCCATAAAATATCTTGAGGAGCTATTTTCGAGATAATACGATTAATTAATAAGGTATGTGCCGTTCCATTTGGTCGAAACACACCAACATTTCCGGATTCTCTTCCTTCTGCAATCACCTTCCAACTTCCTGCTTCCAACTCAGAATGCATCATTCTGATCCATTTTGCAGGTGATATTAAAATACCAGAATCTTTCGAACCCACCTCTGACATTACTGTCCTATCTTTAGACATTTTTTCTATTAATTCGCATTTTATATCGTGCGGAATAATGATTGAACCATCCGATATTTCAGCCAAATCTAAATCGTATTGATTTAATAACTTTATATATTGATCGAATTTCCCTCTTGCATAAAATGCCTCAAATAACGTACCTCCGAAGTAAGGTCGAATTCCAGCTTTTTTATACAACTTAATTTTTTGCTCAAGGTTTTGGGTAACATAAGAGGTTCCAAAACCAAACTTTACTACATCTGTCAAATGACCCGAAGACTCAATAAAATCTTCCGTTTCTCTAAGGCTAAGCCCCTTGTCCATCATCATTGTAACCCCTTGATTACGAGGTTTTTCAGACCTTTTAGGAATGTAGGATAATTTAAAATTCATTGATATTTAGTCTTTTGATATATTCAAAAAGTCTTGATCATCCAACAGATTTGGATTGATTTCAAAAATAGATCTCGCCTTCTCTCCATTTTCCTTCAGGCATTTGGAAAATAAATGCAAGGCCTCATCTTTTTGACCAAGTAACCAAAACAAATTGATTTCCAATATGGAAGAAATCTTGTTTGATTCATGCTCATCCATGAACTCTCTTAAAACTGAAAAGGCTTGTTGGGGTGAGAATTCTGTCAATAACTCTATATAATCGGATAAACATTCCTCGTCATTTGGATTGATTTCCAATGATTTCTTGTAAAATTCAATGGCCTTATCAAAGTCTTCAATTTTCTCAAATGCACCTGCTAACACATGCATAATTCCGGAGTTCGTAGGGTCAAACTCTAAGGCCTTTTCTATTAAAATGATGGCCTCATTTGTATTTCCTTCAATATCCTCTACAATTCCCAATCCTAGCCATGCCTCTGAAAACATAGGGGCAAGTTCCAAACTCCTTTTGTAATGATGCTTTGAAAGCTCCAATTCATTGACCTGTTCATAACATTCACCAATATAGCAATAGGCTGTGGCATCATCTCCGTCAATTCTCATACATTCGTTAAAATGTTCAATTGCCTTGTAAAATTTTTCCTTTGATAAATAGGCATTCGCAATATTAAAGTGTGCCGGGCCAAAATTTGAATTAATCAAAATAGAATAATCATACGCCCATAGCGCCTTTTCATAATTTTCAATTTTACTGTATGCATTTCCAAGATTATACCATGCGGTAAAGGAATAAGGATTTTCATCAATAAACTGGGAATAACATTCAATAGCCAAATTATAATCACCCAACTGGTCATAACAAAAGGCAATCTCGTATAAGGCTCCTTCATTTTCAGAATTGACCATCAAAGCTGTTTTAAGAATAATTATCGCTTCTTTAAAATTACCCAAGTTCTGGTATTCCATTGCAATATCCAGATAAATATCATCCAAATCTTCATCTCCAGCTGCTTCAATCGCGAGATTATAATTTTTAATGGCATTTTTTGAGTCACGAAGCTGACTAAATAATGAAGCTTTGGTCAAGAAATATTCAAAAGAAAGCATTCCGAAATTTTCTATGCTGTCCGTAATTTCAAGGGCCTCATTTAATTTACCCAAACCTCCAAGAGCTTGAGCCTTTCGCAAATGAAAAAGATGGTTATATGAAAAGTGCGTTAAAGCGTAGTCTGCTGCAACTTTAGCCTTTGAGAAATTTCCATTCACAAGATAGTGGTCAACAATAGCTTCGATACGATCGCTATCCATAAAACCTATTTGAACACCTTTAAGATATGATTCAAATTGTTCGAGATCTTCCTTTAAGAATTTTTCTCCGCTATCATCATCTTCATCATCAAACATATCGTGTTTTTCTTAAAGTTAATTTTATTTTAATTCTGCGCGTAAGAACATTAAAAAATATTATTAACATTCAAATTGTTTATTTCTACTACTATTTAATCGAAAAGTGTTTTTCAGCTTCTTCAGATACATAATTTCCTATGGCAAGTGATGCAGTTGCCGCTGGCGATGGAGCATTTAAAACATGTATTGAATTGCCATGATATTCAATTCTAAAGTCATCTCTTGTATCACCATCCTGAGAAAGAAGTAAAGCCCTCACTCCTGCTCTTCCCGGGCGAATATCATTTGATTCCAATGAAGGTATCATTCGTTGAAGTGTTTTTAAAAATAATCGTTTGGAAAACGCCCTTCGATATTCATTAATTCCAAATGACATATTGTTGAAAAATAATTTCCATGTCCCACCATAACTCAATGCATCAGCCGTATCCTTGAGAGAAAAATCAGTCTTATTATACCCTTCTCTTTTAAAAGTAAAAACAGCATTTGGGCCACATTCAATCTCACCATTCGTCATTCTCGTAAAATGAACTCCTAAAAATGGAAAGTCAGGATTCGGAACGGGGTAAATCAAATTTTTGACTTTATGTTTAGCTTGATCTGTCAATTCATAATAATCACCCCTAAAACCAACAACTTTTTCTTTCAAATTAACACCGTCCTTTTTAGCCAATCGATCTGCCTGAAGCCCTGCACAAAAAACCAAG
This sequence comes from Crocinitomicaceae bacterium, assembly GCA_011522905.1. Lineage (GTDB taxonomy): Bacteria > Bacteroidota > Bacteroidia > Flavobacteriales_D > Crocinitomicaceae > UBA952. The sequence goes on from WTIB01000145.1 coordinate 3,920, forward strand.
TATTTGGCTTTAAATGTTCCTTTAGCTGAATGTAAAACTGAAAAGGTGTCCTCTTTAACTATATTTTTTATTTCATGCCCCATGAAAACCTTACTGTTTTCATTAATCGATTGGGCGAGCTCAACCATTTTTTTTGTGGCTCCAACAAAATCGATAATACCCGTACACGGCACCCATATACCACCAATGGATTTCACATGAGGTTCAATTTCTCTTACTTGCTCAGCAGTGATTTTCTCTATTCCTTCTATCTTATTTTCAGTTCCAATACCAAAAATTCGATTCATATGAGGTAGCTCTTTCTCGTCAGTGGCAACAACAACCTTTCCGCAAACATCGTGATCTACGTTATAAGTTTTGGCAAAATCGACCAATTCATGACGCCCTTCTATACAGTTTCTGGCCTTGAGTGATCCAGGTTTATAATATAATCCTGAATGAATTACTCCGGAATTATGTCCAGTTTGATGAGCTGCTAGTGAATCCTCTTTTTCGAAAAGCGCAAGCTTTAATGAAGGGTTTCTCTTCTGAATTTTATAAAAAGTTGCTGCTCCAACAATACCTCCTCCTATAATGGCAATATCAAACTGCATGTTTTTTTTTCGCAAAACTAATGAATATCTCTATTTTCTTGGGTAATTCAATGGAATTAAAATCACAATCCTTTTGAATAATTTTTACGAAGCTTTAAATTTGCACCCACGGATTATGATTCAATTTAAAAAAGTAGCATTTCATACCTTTGGCTGTAAGCTTAACTTTTCGGAAACCTCGACAATTTCGAGACTTTTCGAAAATGCAGGTATAGCTAAAGTAACTTTAGATGATTTTCCTGATATTTTCGTAATCAATACCTGCTCCGTTACAGAAAATGCTGATAAAAGGTGTAAACAACTCGTTCGCAAAGTCAAAAGACTAAATCCAGATTGTCATGTCATCATTGTAGGATGTTTTGCTCAATTAAAACCCAATGAAATTGCAGAAATTGATGGGGTTGATATGGTTTTAGGAGCTAATGAGAAGTTCAATATACTAGAACATCTAGATAATTTAAATAAGGATTCAGATAAAGCACATGTATCTTTTGACCATATCAAAAAGACGAAAGATTTTATTCCTTCTTTTTCCATTGGTGACCGAACAAGATCCTTTTTGAAAATTCAAGATGGATGTGATTATTTCTGTACTTTCTGTACAATACCCTTGGCAAGAGGGAAAAGCAGAAATGCGAGTATTGATGAAACTGTACAAGAAACATTAAAAATTGCAAAAACATCCGTTAAGGAAGTCGTTTTAACAGGGGTCAATATTGGTGATTTCGGCCAAGGAAATGAGGAGAACTTTTTTCAGCTCATACAGGAATTAGATAAAATATCGGGAATTGAAAGATTCAGGATTTCATCCATTGAACCCAATTTATTGTCCGATGAAATTATTGAGTTTTGTTTAAATAAAGCGAAAAGATTTGCTCCCCATTTTCATATTCCGCTTCAATCTGGAAATGATGAAATGCTTAAGGCCATGAGGAGAAAGTATGATACTAAATTGTATAAGAATCGCATTGAATTGATTAAAAAACTCAGACCAGACGCTTGTATTGGTGTTGATGTTATTGTAGGATTTCCCGGCGAAACTGATGAGCACTTCAATGATACACTTCAATTTCTAAAGGATTTAGACGTTTCTTATCTTCATGTTTTTACATATTCGGAACGAGCAAACACTACGGCTAATAAAATGAAGGAGAGCGTACCTATGTCTAAAAGAAAAGAAAGAAGTCAAATATTACATATGCTCTCAGAGCGAAAGAAAAGAGCATTTTACGAGTTAAATAAAAACTCAGAAAGGCCAGTTCTTATTGAAAATGAAGACAATAACGGTATGATGTTTGGCTTTACAGATAATTATGTAAAAATTAAAGTCCCATATGACTCTTCATACACAAATACCATACAAACTTTAAGTTTGAAAGAGTTGGACAGGGACCTCATCTTTAAAACTGACTTGAAAATCGCCTCAAAACAAGAACTGATTTGAAAAACATTTATATAACACGTCGTGAAACTTTTAATGCTGCTCATAAACTAAGAAGAGAGGACTGGAGTGATGAAAAGAATGAGTTGGTATTCGGGAAATGTGCGAATAAAAATTGGCACGGTCACAATTTTGAACTTTTTGTTACTGTTAAAGGTGTACCTTCGGTAGACACGGGCTTTGTCATAAACCTAAAAGAGCTTGGAGAGATCATAAAAAAAAGTGTAATAGAAAAGATCGATCACAAAAACATTAATTTAGATGTTGATTTTATGAAAGGTAAAATGTCTTCCACAGAAAATTTAGCCATCGGAATTTGGAAAGAAATAGAACATGAGATAGTTAAAATGGGTGGTGAATTGGTTAAAATTAAATTATTTGAAACGGAAAATAATTTTGTTGAATATTTTGGAGGCAAAGAACCATATTAGGCCTTTTAATGTTGAAATATAGAGAGACGGAAAGTGAAAAAAATAAATTTAGAGAATCATTACAGAGAAATCATC
>WTIB01000097.1 GCA_011522905.1 Crocinitomicaceae bacterium
ATATGTTCGTAATTTTTAGCCTTTAAAGTTCCTTTGGAAACAGAAATAATAAAACCATCAATTAAACTATCCGATAGTGAACTTATGTTTGCAACTTCTTTTTCAAAATTCTCATTTGATGAGGCAATAATCACAGTGTAGCCATTTTCTGAAGCGGTTTTTTCAACCCCATTGATTACTTCAGCAAAAAAATGATGGACAATTTCTGGGATGATAACACCAATAATTTTTGCACTATTATTCTTTAGACTAACCGCTAGAGGGTTGGGTCTGTACTTGTAGTATTTTGCAAATGCCTGTATCTTCTTTTTGGTTTCCTCACCAATTTCTTTGCTGTCTTTAAGTGCTTTGGAAACTGTGGAGATTGAGACATCCAATTCTTTTGCAATTTGTTTGAGTGTAATTTTCTGTTTCATTTTAATAGGGTAGACACGACATAAATTAAACGATTTAAATTAAAAAACCATATACATATTTATGAACACTAAAACCTTGTAGTGTGTTTAAGACACAATAATTTTTCTGTTTTGAATTGCTTTTTCATATCTTGTTGTTGCTAAATCAGTATTAATTAAATTTTATTTTATGAAAAAAATTTACACTTTACTTTCTTTCGTGTTTGCAGGAAGCTTTGCTTTCAGCCAAATGATTACAGTAACATTGCAGGTAGATATATCGGATTATCTTGCTGCAGGCAATGCTCTAGACCCTAACGGAATAAGGGTTGGAGGTAATTTTGCATCTACTGGAGCTTCAGTTGCTGCTGGTGCAATGGCCGATTGGACCCCATCCGATGCTAACTCTGCAATGATGGATATGGGGAATAACATGTGGTCTATAGATGTGATGTATGATCCGTCAGCTGCGGGCTCAGAGCAGCTATACAAATTTGTGAACGGAGACTGGGGAACGAATGAAGGAATAGATACCTCTGCTATCGCAGATGGAGGATGTGGAATTGATGATGGTTCAGGGAATATCAACCGAGTATTAACCGTACCCACCGCTGATATGACATACACATTTTGTTGGGATAGATGTGAAGCTTGTAATGTTGGAATTGAAGAGGGAATCATGGGTGCTCTAAATGTTTATCCAAATCCCGCTCAAGAAGAATTGTACGTTGATTTTGAAAACGCCAATTCATATTCTTCAACTATTGAGTTGTTTGATATGAGTGGAAAAAGACTAGCTACTGAGCCTATGAATCATCTTACGATTTTAAATATTGAAAATTTGAACCCTGGTTTATACCTATACAGAGTATCAAACAGCCAAGGAGCTGTATCAGGAAGATTTATCAAAAAATAAGTTAATTTCATTAAAAGGCTCAGGGTAAACTTGGGCCTTTTCTTTTTTTAATGGTTCGTTTAGTATTCGCATTTTTTCTGTTACCTATTATCGGTAAATCTCAGATATTGAATCTGAGCCCCTCTTTTCCTACTCAAGAGGATCAAGTATCAATTATATATGATGCAACTCAGGGAAATGGTGCTTTGATTGGGCAAACAGAAGTTTATTGTCATACGGGACTGATTACCCAAGCCAGCACTTCGCCAACGAGCTGGCAATTTGTTCAAGGAAATTGGGGGACCGCTGATGCAAGTGTCTTAATGAACAATCTCGGGAATAATTTATTTGAAATTACCATTGATATTCCAACGTTTTATGGTTATTCACCGGGAACAGAAGTTTATCAGCTTGCTTTTGTTTTTAGAAATGCTGATGGCAGTGTAGTCGGTAGAGATTCGGATGGAAGTGATATTTATTATGACATATATCCTACAAACGGCCCATTGGTTTGTGCTATTTTCAATCCACAAAATTTAGACTTGTTTGAAATTGGTGAGACATTTGTTTTGAATGTGGAATCGAATATCACAAGTAACATCGCACTATACGATAACGGAACAGAGATTGAGTCTCAGTCAGATGTTACCGAAGTGTTTTTTGATTTTAGTAGTGTTTCCTCAGGAATTCATGAAATTGTATCCATTGCGCAATCAAATGGAGATTTTGCCTATGATACCATCAGTATTATGATCAATCCAGAGGTAACGACATTAGACCCTCCTATTTCAAAATTGGGCGCTAATTATTTAAATGATTCAACCATTCTTTTTAAACTATACGGCCCAGATAAAGAGCACGTATACCTTATTGGCGACTTTAATAATTGGAATTTATCAAGTGATTATCATATGAATAGAGGAACCGATGATGCTACTTGGTGGATAGAGGTTTCTGGATTGAACCCAGGACAAACTTATGGGTATCAATACTATATTGATGGAGAACTCAAACTTGCAGACCCCCTAAGTGAATTGATTCTAGACCCTTATAACGACGGGAATATTCCGGAAGCTACATTTCCCAATTTACACCCATATCCTGAAGGTTTAACGAGTGGATTTGTTACTTTGGTTACGCCAGGCGAAAGTGAATATGATTGGATAAATGATGGTTTTGAAAAGCCCGAAAATAAAGACCTTATCATTTATGAACTTCTCGTTCGGGACTTCACGCACGATCGTAATTATCAGGTATTGATAGATACATTGAATTATCTTGAAAATTTGGGTATTAATGCGATTGAATTAATGCCTCCTGGAGAATTTGAAAACAATGAAAGCTGGGGATACAACCCCTCCTTTCACATGGCTTTAGACAAATACTACGGAACCCCCGAAAAGTTTAAGGAGTTTGTAGATGAATGCCATTCTAGAGGAATTGCCGTAATAGTAGATATGGTCTTGAATCATACTTTTGGTCAGAGTCCATTGCTTCGAATGTATTGGGATGCCTCAAACGAAAAACCGGCTCAAAATAGTCCATGGTTCAATGTAGACTGTCCTCATGAGCCTTATTGCTGGGGTTATGATATCGATCATACAACCCAAGCTACAAAAGACTACATAGACCGGGTTAATTTATTTTGGGTTGACGAGTATCATATTGATGGATTTCGTTTTGATTTTACAAAGGGTTTTGGAAGCGGAACGAACAATTACGATTCTGAAAGAATTTCACTCATCAAAAGAATGGCAGATACGATTTGGTCTATTCATCCAGAAACATATATTATTTTGGAACATTGGTCTGGAAATAACGAAGAAAAAGAACTTGCTGAATATGGAATGATGCTTTGGGGAAATATGACTCACGCTTATCAAGAGGGCGGCATGGGTTATCCGAACAGTTCTAATTTGAGTAACGGAGTATACTTGAATAGGTCATGGAGTGTACCACACTTAGTAACGTATATGGAGAGTCATGATGAAGAAAGAATGATGTTCAAAAATATTTCATTTGGAAACTCTATAAATGCAGATCATGATGCCAAGGATGAGCTAGTTGCCCTTGGAAGAATGCGAGCGGCGGCGACTATATTTTTGCTTCAACCAGGACCTAAAATGATATGGCAGTTTGGTGAACTTGGGTACGATATATCTATTGATGATCCATGTCGTGTTTGCAACAAACCCGTTCTTTGGGAATACTTCGAAGAAGAAAAAAGGAGAGAGTTGTATAATGTGTATGCAGCTTTGAACCATTTGAAAAGAAACTATCCGACGTTTCAAACTTTAGATGTGGATTATTCTTTAGGTGGTTCTGTGAAAAGATTAAGACACAACCATTCAGACATGAATGCCATTACCTTGACCAATTTTAACATTGTGGATCAGTCGGGCATTCCAACATTTCACCATACAGGGTGGTGGTATGAATACTTTTCAGGCGACAGTATTTATGTAGATGATGTTAATGCTTCGATTCAACTCCTTCCTGGTGATTTTAAGGTGTATACGGACGTTAACATTGGATCTGTCAATTTTGAATTTTCAGAACTTGGAATTGTTCAAAACGAATATGGAAATATTCATGTTTTTCCGAACCCGAGTGATGAGCATATCAATATCCAGATTTCTAATTTAGAATACCAAAAAGTTCAATATCAGCTATTGGATGGTCAGGGTCGAATCGTAAGCAAAGAGGAGCTTATTCCTTATGACGGGGTTATTCAAAAGAAGATAAACGTTCAAAGTCTTGCTCCCGGATCTTATATTTTGAAAATTACATCAAAGGATGTGAATTATTCTCAAATAGTTGTCGTACAATAATGTATAGAGTTCTTTTTCTTTTTATGATTCTCGCAGAGGGTGTATTTTCACAAATGGTTCATCCTTCTAATAATGATGCTTTTCTTCAAGATGAGGTTGCCAGTATCTCCATAGAGATCAACCCCGAATACATGGAGACTATTTTGACAGATAGCCTTTATTCTGATTATGAATACCCAGCAAGTTTTACATACGCCGCCTCTAATTTTACAGAAACAATTTCTAATGTGGGATTTCGTTTGAGAGGTAATACCTCTAGGAATGCCGAGAAAAAGTCTTTTAAAGTGGCCTTTAATGCCTTTGTTCAAGGCCAAAAATGGAACGGACTAGAAAAAATGAATTTAAATGGAGAGCACAATGATGTCTCTATTATGAGGTCCCGACTTTCAAACCAAATTCTGGCCTCGGCTGGCTTGCCTTGTTCTAGAACCAGTTATGTAAAACTTTTTATCAACGAGGAGTACAAGGGTCTTTATATTAATGTTGAGCATATTGACGATGAATTCTTACAACGAAGGTTCATCGACGACGATGAAGGGAATCTTTACAAGTGTTTCTGGGGTGCAGATTTTAATTATTTGGGAAACAATCAACAAGCATACGCGGATATATATGAATTAAAAACCAATAAAACAGAAAACGATTACACCGGGTTAATTTCATTGATTGAAGTCATCAACAACTCATCGGATGAGGATTTTCCCTGTGCCCTATGGGAGGTATTTGATGTTGAACTGTATCTTAAAACTTTGGCATTAGAAATCTTAATTGGTCATTGGGATGGTCATGCAGTGAATAAGAACAATTTTTACATGTATCAAAGACCCTCTGATGGCAAGTTTGTTTTTATTCAATATGATATGGACAACACCTTCGGTATTGATTGGTTCGATGTTGATTGGGCAAATAAGAACATCTATTTCTGGGGAGAAGATGAAAGACCCCTCTACCAAAGGGTGATGAATGTACCTTATTTTAGAGATCGTTTCTCAATGTACATGGACCAATTGCTTCAAGATTCTTTCAACCCTAATGTACTCATTGCAGAACTTAATACAACCCAGTCAATGATTTCTGATGCCGCCCTCGCTGACGATTATAAGGAGCTCGATTATGGTTTTTCCGACCTTGATTTTTTAAATGCAATAGACGATGCTTTTGGCGCCCATGTTTCTTATTCGTTAAACGACTATATTACAACAAGATATGCGACTGCAAGTTTTCAGGTTGAAGATTACTTGTCATTAGAGCCCCCTTGTAACCTTGGGTTAGAGGAATTATTATCTGAATCGATAGCAATAAGTGTTACAGACCTCAATGGAAAGACAATTAATAATATTGATTCTTTTCGTGGAATATACCTAGTTCTATACAGTAATGGTGTAGTTAAAAAATACGTGAAATGAAATGTTCTTTTAATATCTTCTTATTAATTTGTGTTTTGAGTATCGTTCAATATTCAAATTCACAAAATCAGAATTTTAATCATGTAGAGCCATCTAATTGGTGGTCAGGCATGGAACATTCTGAAGTTGAGATCCTTTTTCATAAAGAAAATATCGGAGAATACGATGTTACTTGTGAGGGATTGAATATATTAAAAACAAGGAAAACAGAGAACCCGAATTTTCTATTCGTAACTGTCGATACTGAAAATAAAAGTCCGGGATTCTATAAGTTGGTTTTTCAATCTTCAGCAAAAAAAAGCAAAAAAAAACTTTCTTATGATTTTGAATTAAAAGAGAGAAGAAAGGGGTCAAAGTTTAGAAAAGGATTTGATCAGTCTGATGTTATTTACTTAATTATGCCGGATCGATTTTCAAATGGAAATCCAGATAATGATTCTGATGAAAGTGTTTATGAAAAAATGGATCGAGGTAATCCTGGAGGACGTCATGGTGGAGATATAGAAGGGATCATTAATCATCTAGATTATATTCATGAATTAGGGGCAACGGCAATTTGGACAACTCCACTCATGGAGGATAATGACAGCACCTACTCTTATCACACATATGCACAAAGCGATGTATATAAAATTGACCCCAGATTTGGATCTAATCAAGACTATGTGAATTTGGTAAAATATGCACACGAAAAAGGAATAAAAATCATTCAAGACGTGGTTACAAATCATTGGGGTTATATGCATTGGATGATGTTTGATACCCCTACAAAAGATTGGTTTCATCAATTCCCAGAGTTCACCCAATCCAATTTTAGAATGACGACTCATATGGATCCGTATATGTCTGATATTGATTATAAAGTATGTACAGACGGCTGGTTTGTAAAAACCATGCCTGATTT
>WTIB01000184.1 GCA_011522905.1 Crocinitomicaceae bacterium
CGAAGAGGAGGTGTGGGAGTTAATATTGCAATTGGTCTAGGAATAGTATTCGTTTATATTTTTGCAATGAAAATGTTGACGGTTGCAACCTTAAATTTAGGTTTTCCAGCATTCGTATCTGTCTGGATCCCCAATGTTTTCTTTGCTTTAACGGCAATTGTCCTCTTCAAAAAATCACAAAAATAGGCTCATTTTAGAATTTTGAACTAGGTATTATTACCTAATTCCTTTCCTGTCATTACGTAGGCTACCTTTCGTAGGCTTTGGTATTTTTCTATCTACTATAGGCTATTTTTTTATTCTCCCAAGTAATCGGTAGAGATTTGGTCCAACAAGTTTAAGTCGAATTAAAATTATTGGATATGAAAACTTTAAAGATTACATCGAGAAAAAGAATTTTAGCATTTATTATGTTCTTTTCTTTTTTATCATCTTTTGCTCAACAAGAATCAAAAGTTTGGTTGACCATTGATAACGAATCTGATGTTCCTAGCGTGAATCAATTTGGGGACTTAGTTTCTGCAAATTCATCTTTGAACAATGCCATTAGTTCTCTGAACATTACAAACGTGGTTAAAGCATTGCCTTCATCGCGCAATCCAGAGTTGCAAAAAGTATATGAAGTGACTTGTAATTGCGATGAGGTTGATTTATATACAACTTTAATTAACGAAGTGAGTGCAGTTTCAAAAGTTGAATATGCACCAATTTATAAACCATTGGCAACACCTAATGACCATAATTTAATTGCAAATCACTATGCCTTAGACTTAATTGGCGCAACTGATGCATGGAATTATACAACGGGTGACCCAAGTATTACCATCGCTATTTCAGATCAAAATTATGAGGTAACTCATCCTGAGCTGGTTGGTCAATACATTTATTATGACAACTTGAATAATGGTCCTGCTGGACATGGAACTGCCGTTGCTATTATTGCAGCTGGTAAGACAGATAACATGTTCTTTAAAAGCTCTATTGGATATAACAGCTCACTCGGATTATACCGAATGAATTATAATGAGGTATTAGATGCGAGTTACGCCGGAGCAAAGGTCATTAATTTGAGCTGGATGTCCGGATGTGAGTTCAACATTTACCAGCAAATGGCCATCGATGAGGTTTATAATAATGGATCATTTATCGTTTCAGCAGCTGGAAATGGTTCTTCATGTGGTGGTCCAGATAGCTTAGTGTATCCATCGGCTTACAATCACGTATTTTCTGTAACGAGTATTGGAGAGCTTGATAATCATGAGCGAACTCTTGGAGATCCAAATTCTACACATCAGCATAATGCGAGTGTTGACTTATGTGCTCCAGGATACGAGGTTTGGATTAGTCCAAGTGAAAATTGGGAAATACCTAGCTCTGGAACTTCTTTTGCGGCCCCATTTGTATCTGGAACAGTTGCCTTGATGCTTTCGGTTAACCCTTGTTTATCGATTGATGATATCAGCCACATTTTGAAAGTAACTTCAGTCAATATTGATGCTTTAAATCCAGATTATGTTGGTTTAATTGGAGAGGGTCGATTAAACGCGGCTGCAGCTGTTGAAATGGCTGCTGGATATAATGCCATTACCTTAAATACAAATTACTCATTGTCATGTGGTACAAGTGGCGGTCAAATTGAAATAAATGCTACAGGTGGAACAGCACCTTATACCTACGAATGGTCTAATGGGTCTTCCACTTCTGGTCTAATGGACTTGGCAGCAGGTGAATATTCTGTAACCGTTACTGATGCATCAGGATGTTCAAGTGATACAACCATTGTTTTAGAATCCTATTCTCCTACTGTTTATGAGGCGGATATTGATCATGTTACCTGTAATGGAATTTCCAATGGAGCTATTGATCTTACGATAATTCAAGGTAACCCTGATTTCACATATGAATGGGAACATGGGATGTTGACTGAAGATATTGAAAACTTATCCTCAGGTACATATCGTGTAACAATTACCGATGGGAACGGTTGTGAAACATTTGGTAGTTTCAATGTGATGCAACCAGAAGAGCTTACTGCTGAAATTACTACAGTTGAGTTTGATGAGTGGAATGATATTGATTTAGATTTAACAGTACAAGGAGGAACAGCACCTTACAATTATACATGGAATACTGGAGATGACTCCGAAGATCTTTTTGATGTGAGTGTTGGATACTATGAGGCAACTGTAGTCGATTACAACGGATGCCAGGTTGTAGTGGATCAGATTATAGAAGAAAATCCAATTCTTTCGGTTGAAAGCATAGAGGACATGGAGATAAATATTTATCCAAATCCAACAAAGGATGTTGCAACTATCAGCTGGGAGGATGATCAGATTACTATGCTGACCATTCTAAATGCAAACGGACAGCTGATTGAAAGTAAAGAGGTTTCTTTTCAAAAGTCTTATCAAACGAATCATTTGAGGTCAGGTTTATATATAATCATACTAACTGACTTGAATTACAATACATACACAGGAAAACTTATCGCTGAATAAGCGGATTCAATTACTGAGTTTCCTTAACGGAGCCCTCGCAAGAGGGCTCTTTTTTTTGTTTGGAAAATTCAGTTTACGTATTTATACGCATCCTATTTGAGACATACACCTATTATCTGATGAGTGGGATATTCCATATTTGTAACAAGCCCCATTTTTCCTAGTTATTAAGGTGTTTAAAGTCTCCATCTTTGCTATACAAACAAACACAAAACAAATGAACCGATTAAGAAACAAATTAAATCATGAAATCATGAAATTATTTATTGTTAACAAAGTGGCTTTTCAAACGGCCTCATTAAAAAGAAAAGAGCAGATTGTAGTTGAAACAAAAAACAAAGTGGATTCAGTTCTTTTATTTTTGACGATTTTTTCTTCTTTTTTCCTATTCATGATGGCGATTAGGTCCATCATCATTGTTTAAAAAGATCAATGATTAAACCGTCATGAGTCACGTGGGAATTACCAAAAACCTCTTTGAGTTCACTGATGAAATCTTCATCAGATTTGTAACGAGAAGAGATGTGACCAACATAAAGGCTTTTGGCGGAGGCTAATGAAGCAATCTCAGCCGCGTCTGTGGTAGTTGAATGCATGGTGCTTTTCGCGATAGACTTTTCCTTTTTTAAGAAGGTGGATTCATGGTATAAAGCCGTACAACCTTTGATAAATGTCGAAATTCTCTCATCCTTTTTGGTATCTGAGCAATATGCATAGCTCATTGGTGGATGTGGCTCGAAAGTAACCTCTTTATAAGAAAGAAGCTCTCCATTTTTTAGTTTGATATCTTGCGCATTTTGAAGCCTCTGATAATCTTCTATCTCAATATCTTTTCCCTTTAACTTTTCGGTGTTGATTTTTAATTTTTTTGGTTTTTCTTTAATAAGAAAACCACAGGTAGGAATTTTATGTTTTAATGGAAAGCTAAATACTTCTAAAACATCATCTTCTAAAATCAGCTCTTTCTCATCAAAGTTCAGTTCGTGGAATTCAATTTGGTATGAGAGTTTAGATGTTCCATGTTGTAGCTGGAGCATTAAAATTTCCTCAAGTGCCGGAGGACCATAAATATGAATGGACTTTTCTCGTCCTAAAAGATTCATTGAGCTTAATAGGCCGACCAATCCAAAATAATGATCACCATGTAAATGAGATATAAATACATGTGATATCTTTTGAAAATGAACCTTAAATTTTCGAAGCTGAATCTGAGTTCCTTCAGCACAATCAATAAGGAAATGTCGGTTATTGCAGTTTACGTATTGAGCCGAAGGCATTCTCTTTAAGGTAGGTAATGCGGCTCCACTACCTAAAATAGTGACCGTAAAATTCACTCTTTTAATTTGGCAACGGCAGCGTCCAAATCGTCATGAATATCGAGTACCTTATCCAGCTGGGCTATTTGAATGAGCTTAAATACATTGGCTTGTACATTCGAAATAGAAAATGAACCATTTGTGTCTTTGCACAATCTATTGGCAATTAAGATGGCACTCAATCCAGATGAATCACAATACTTTGTTGAGCTCATGTCAAGCACAAGTTTATTGTTTGAGCCTTTATTCAGGTGAATAAAAAGACTTTTAAGCTCTGGGGCATTTGTCGAATCAAGTTTTTCAACATTAGAGTGAACAACTGCAACTTTTCCTTTATGTTCTGAAGTAAAATTTTCCATTCGTATTCAAAAGTAAAAAAATTACCGTTCAATTTGAGATGCAAGCAAATAAATTACGGCCATTCTTATGGCTACACCATTTTCAACCTGCTGTAAAATGATACTCTGATCACTGTCTGCAACATCTGAAGTTATTTCGATGCCTCGGTTTATAGGACCTGGATGCATCACAACGATTTTTTTATTGAGAGAATCAAGAATTTCTTTATTTAGACCGAAGGTCATTGCATATTCTCGTAATGACGGGAAATATTTTACCTCTTGTCGCTCTAATTGAATACGAAGCATGTTTGCTACATCACACCATTCTAAAGCTTCTTTAAGGTTGTTTGAAACTTTTACATTTAATTTTTCAATGTGCTTTGGTATTAATGTTTTTGGACCGCAAACCATGACCTCTGCACCTAATTTTTGAAGGCAGTAAATATTTGAAAGTGCGACTCGCGAGTGCAATATGTCTCCAACAATGACAATCTTCTTACCTTTAATGTCTCCCAATTTTTCTCGAATAGAATAAGCGTCAAGTAATGCTTGTGTTGGATGTTCATGTGTGCCATCTCCCGCATTAATCACTTTGGCATCAACATTTTTGGATAAGAATGATGCTGCGCCGGGACTCGGGTGTCTCATCACAACAAGATCAACCTTCATGGATAGTATATTGTTGACTGTATCCACTAAAGTTTCTCCTTTTTTCACGGAACTCCCTGAAGCGCTAAAGTTAATGACGTCGGCGGATAATCTTTTTTCAGCAAGCTCAAAGGACAATTTTGTTCTTGTTGAATTTTCGAAGAAAAGGTTGGCGATGGTAATATCTCTTAAGGAAGGTACTTTTTTAATAGGTCTGTTGATTACCTGTTTGAAGCTATCTGCTGTTTTGAAAATCAAATCTAGATCCTCTTTGTTCAGATCTCTTATACCAATTAAATGTTCTACACTTAAACTATTCATCGCTTTCTTTTGTGTATAGTACTATTTTATCTTCTCCTTCATGTTCTTTCCATTCCACGGATACCCTTTCAGATAATAAAGTGTCCACTGCTTTTCCCACATAGTTTGCTTCAATAGGAAGGTCTCTGCGAAATCTTCTATCTATGAGAACCATCAGCTCTACACTTTTAGGACGTCCAAAAGACAAGATTGCATCCAATCCAGATCGAATCGTTCTTCCCGTAAACAATACATCATCTACAAGAATCACTTTTTTATTCTCCAAACTAAAATCGATATTGGTCACACTGGGTAGGATAGGGGTTTCCCGTCTTCTAAAATCGTCTCTGTAAAAAGTAATGTCGAGATTTCCACAGGTAATTTCTTTCTTCAAAATGTCCTCAAGAAGCGTTTTTAGGCGTTCTACGACGTGAATTCCTCTGGGCTGAAGACCAACAATTACTGTATTACTAAAATCATTATGGGATTCAATGAGTTCATGGCAAAGTCTTTTAAGAGTCAGTTCTAGGTGCTTCGCATTAAGGATGACCTGCTTTTCCATTGGGGCAAAGATAAAGCTATTTTATGATTTACAAACTAAGTTTCGCTTTTTGATATCAAATTTAGGTCTGCCAATAAGAAAAAGCTACCTGTCACAATTAGAAGGTCATCCGAAGTCATTTTGCTTTTAATTTTATTGAAAATACGGTCCAGATTTAACTCAATAGGTATTGTCGTTTGACATCGTAAATTAATGGTTTCCCAATCCTTTGTAGTTTTACTCCTATTGTTCTCAAAGGTGCAGAAGTAGAGCTCTGTATTTTTAAATATATCCAAAAAGGAGGCATCAAATTTACGTTCTTTTGTGCTTCCCAATATGCAATATATCTTTCCGTCACATAATTGATGTACCTCACCTAAGGTTTGCTCTATGCCCTCTCTATTGTGAGAAACGTCAAGAATAATTTTGGGGTTTTCATTGATGATTTCCATTCGTTTTTGATAGCCCGTGTTTTGGTTTAGATTCTTTATTGCGGATTGGATGTTTTGTGCAGAGCATTTGACACCAATTTTCTGTAAAGCAGTAACAGCTGTATTTGTATTTTCCAATTGATATTTTGGCAAATCGTCATGGTTGTAATAAGGTTGAGCTATGTGTATCGGGGCTTTTTTTATTCTTGCCAATTCCTCAAAAATAGGGTAGACCTCATTTTGTCTTTTACCAATGACAAGAGGTGTATGAACCTTAATGATACCGCCTTTTTCTGCAGCAATATTTTTTAATGTGTTTCCTAGGTATTGCTGGTGGTC
>WTIB01000086.1:0-6862 GCA_011522905.1 Crocinitomicaceae bacterium
TTTCAGGTCTGATCATCTCCAGTTGTTCGTTGGTAAAAGATTTTGACTACACAGTAACCCCAAATCCTTTGGAAATGCATGGTGATAGTGTGAAGTTTACAGTGGTTGTAAACATTCCTGAAAAAGGAATTAAAAAAACTGTGAAAGCCGAGATCACACCAAAATTGGGAGGAACTAGTTTAGGTGTATGGACCGTTCAAGGTTCTAAAATTACCGGAAATGGAAAAGTGATAGAATACAAACCAGGAGGAACAGCTACGTTTGAAACGGCTCTTGCCTACGATCCTTCATTTGAAGCAGCTGATTTGGTTCTAACAGGAAAAGTTTTCAAAAAAGAGAAAGAGAAAGCAGAACTTCCAGAGCAAAAAATAGCGGATGCCACTATTATAACTCCATTAATGGTAAGAAAAGAATTTGGAATGCTTTATCAAAAAGATCAATTGGTAAGAGTTGTGGACAAAAGTGTATCTGCTGTAATCAATTTTGATAAAGGAAAGTCATTGGTGAAATCAAAAGAGCTTAAGGATGAGGATATCAAAGCCTTAGTTACTTGGATAGATTCTGCACAAAATAATCCAAAAATCGAAATTGAATCAATCAATGTTCGTGGATATGCATCACCAGACGGAGAATTTGCAAAAAACGGAGATTTATCAAAAGATCGTGTGAATACAGCGAGTAAGGCTTTTTCTAAGCTTATGAAAAAGGCAAAACTTGACAAATATATGGATACGTCGACTTATGATAAAGAAGGTCTTGGTGAGGATTTTGAAGAATTCAAAAAACAACTTGCTGCTACTGAAACAATTTCAGAAGGAGATAAGAACCTTTTCATAAGAATTCTAGAAAAGGTTTCAGATCCTGAAGCACGAGAAAAGGAAATGATTAACCTTGGAAAATCATTCAAAGAATTGGAAAAAGATGTTTTCCCAAATATCCGAAGAGCTGTAATTACAGTGAATTATAAGGAAAGCGGATTAACTGATGATGAAATGATTGCTTTTTCGACAAGCAACACAGATACTTTAACTGTAGAAGAAGTACTTTACACTGGAGAAAATCTTCTAAAGGATATTAACTCAAGAGTTGCACTTTACACTGCGACTGCAGAACCATTGAATGATAGTAGGGTATACAATAACTTAGGAGCTCTTCATTATCTACAAAACAATATGCCTGCCGCTAAAGAAAACTTAGAAGCATCTGCTGCTCTTGTTGAATCTGGAGAAGCTATGAATAATCTAGCAGCTATTGCGATTCTAGAAGACGACAGAGCTAAAAGTAGAACATTGTTAAGTAGCGCGAAAGGTATGTCTGCTGAGAAAATGAGCACTGTAAAGACCAATATGGCAGCTTTAGACATATTGGACGGCAATTATAGCTCTGCTGAAAGTAATATTAACGGAAACAGCTTTAACAAGGCTTTAGCACAATTACTTCAAGGTAATATTACGGATGCGGAAGCGACACTTTCAGCTAGTGAAGATAATGAAGCTGACGCGCTTTATCTTACAGCAATAATGGCTGCAAGAGCTGGGTCTGGTGTAAGTGATGTTGTAGCTAAACTTGCTTTAGCTCTTGAAGCTGATAGTAGCCTGAAAGCTAAGGCTTCGAAGGATAGAGAATTCGTGAAATTCTTTGCTGATGAAGCTTTCAAAAGTACTGTTGAATAAAAATTGAATTTAACAATAAAAAAAGCTCCTTTTTTAGGGGCTTTTTTTATGCAATTTAGATAAATAGATTTGTTCAAGTTGGCCTGGGGTTGGAATTAAATTAAATGAACACGATAGGGCTTTACAATCCATTAGTGTACTATAGCCAAAATAGCCACAAATCTCTTGGGCTTTACCCATGACCTCATCTGCCTTTTCCATATCCGTATTTGGAATAAAAACAGCTTCCGTATTATGACAATTCATCTCTTTTCTTACATGTGGTCCTCCAATGATATATTGAATCTGATTATTATTGAGCTGCTTACTAAAATGACTTAATAAATATTTGGAATAGCTACTTGGACCATTTACTACAAGAACTGACTTTATTGATTTTTTATGATTTGTTTTAAGAAGGTCAAATCGCGAATAGTGACCTATTAGAAAAGTGTTTTTAAAATAATTATTTTTAGACAGACCACCTGCCAAATTTTCTTCATCATCCATTATCCATATTCCCTTAAATTTAGATATCTGTAACCTATTTACAAGGTTAAATATTCTGTAAGCTCCCTTTAAAGGAAATTTCAATTGATGTGTAATAAAGATACTTGGGATTTTATCTGAATAAAAACCGTAACGTTGATCTGAAATCAAAAGGTCCAAATTATAGCGTTCTACATTTTGGTTACATAATTTTTGTTCTCTCTTCGCAAAAGTATAAAGTCGAATTAATGAACGAAAGAGGTCTCCTTTAAAATTGCCTTTGCCTTTAAAACTAAATGGATACCCCTCATGTTTAATGAAAGTAATCTCTTCGAGATATTGGTCAAAAATTAGCTTTTGTTCTTGGTTGCAAAACACAAAGACTTCATTAGATTGGGCACGTAATTTGTGTATAATCGGGACACAGCGCGTTACATGACCTAGCCCCCAATTCAGAACAGAAATTCCAATTCGTTTGTTTTTTATTGTTTCTATGCGGTACACATTTTAAAATTAGAAAAATAGAGAACAATTAAAGTGATATTGATTAATTTAGCTGATCATATTATAAAAATTAAGAATGAAAGAGGGAACAGAATTCAGAAAGTATGCGACAAAACATATGGGCATAAATAGTACGTTTGTTGATCATTATATTGAATCATCATTGACACCATATATTATTGAAGAACGGTCATTAAATATGACTCAGATGGATGTCTTCTCAAGATTGATGATGGACCGTATTATCTTTTTAGGCACGGGAATAAATGATCAAGTAGCAAATATTATTAATGCACAATTACTTTTTCTAGAATCTGTTGATGCTAAAAAAGACATACAAATATATTTGAATTCCCCTGGAGGATCCGTTTATGCGGGACTTGGAATATATGATACCATGCAGTATATCAGACCAGATGTTGCAACTATTTGTACTGGAATGGCAGCCTCAATGGGAGCTGTCCTCTTGTGTGCAGGAGCGGATGGAAAAAGAAGTGCGCTAAAACATTCCCGAGTGATGATTCATCAACCACTGGGTGGTGCGCAAGGACAAGCAAGTGATATTGAAATTACTGCCAGAGAAATCCAAAAGTTGAAAAAAGAGCTATATGAAATCATAGCGACTCATTCGAAACAATCATATGATAAAGTTTGGGAAGACTCTGATCGTGATTACTGGATGACTTCGCAGGAGGCGAAAGACTACGGTATGGTGGATGAAGTTCTTCTTAGAAATCCAAAGTAATGTCTAAAAAGACTACAAGTTGTTCATTTTGCGGCCTTAAAAGAGAAGAGGTTCAAATATTAATTGCAGGCGTCACAGGTCACATCTGTGAAAATTGTGCAGCCCAAGCAAATCAAATCGTTTCTGAAGAATTTAGTATTTCTAAAGAGCCAAAATCAGTTAAAAAGGATTTAAAAATTAAATTTCCAAAGGAAATTAAGGCGGAACTCGATGAATATGTAATTGGACAGGAAAATGCAAAAAAAGTACTTTCGGTTGCTGTTTATAATCATTACAAAAGACTTAATGCTCCTGAGGATAATGTTGAGATTGAAAAATCAAATGTGATCTTAATTGGTAGAACAGGGACAGGGAAAACGCTTTTAGCAAAAACAATTGCAAAGCTTCTAAATGTTCCATTTTGCATTGCGGATGCGACTGTTCTTACTCAAGCTGGATATGTTGGTGAGGATGTAGAAAGTGTGCTTTCTCGTTTATTACAAGTATCCGATTATAATGTTGAGCAAGCAGAAAAAGGTATCGTTTTTATAGATGAAATTGATAAAATTGCCCGAAAAGACGATAATCCTTCCATTACCAGAGATGTCTCCGGAGAAGGTGTCCAGCAAGCATTATTAAAACTTCTTGAGGGTTCTCAAGTTAATGTTCCCCCGCAAGGAGGCAGAAAACATCCTGAACAAAAAATGATTCAGATTAACACTAAAGGAATTTTATTTATATGTGGTGGAGCCTTTGATGGTATTGAAAAAATCATTGCGCAAAGAGTAAACAAGCAAACGATAGGGTTTTCGGCAACAGAAGATGATTACATCGAAAACGATTCTTTGCTCAGTTATGTAAATGCAACGGATGTTAAATCTTTTGGATTAATTCCTGAATTAATTGGAAGGTTTCCGGTTATTAGCTATTTAAATCCACTGGATAAATTGGCTTTAAAAAGAATCCTAACAGAGCCAAAAAATGCCTTAATAAAACAATACCTGAAGATATTTGAATTGGATGGAATCAAACTTAGCTTTGATAAGGAAGTATTTGATTTTATTGTTGAAAAATCCATAGAATATCAATTGGGTGCTCGTGGATTAAGATCTATTTGTGAAGCTATATTAACAGACGCAATGTTTGATTACCCTTCAAGTAAAAAGAAAAAATTAAATATCACTTTAGAGTATGCAAGAGGAAAATTCAAAAAATCTAAAATTGCAAAGCTAAAGGTGGCCTGATATTACAAGACTTATTCTTAATTTTACCTGCTATTATCGTGAAAAAATGAAAACATTACAATTTAGAGAAGCATTGAGAGAGGCAATGTCTGAGGAAATGCGAAAAGATGATCGTGTCTTTTTGTTAGGTGAAGAAGTTGCAGAATACAACGGGGCATATAAAGTTTCTCAAGGGATGCTGGATGAGTTCGGGCCTCAGAGAGTAATTGATACACCCATTGCTGAATTGGGTTTTGCTGGAATTGCTGTAGGTGCGTCTATGAATGGATTGAGACCAATAGTTGAATTCATGACTTGGAATTTTGCCATATTAGCGGCAGATCAAATCATAAATTCCGCAGCAAAGATGTTGCAGATGTCTGGAGGTCAATACCATTGTCCAATTGTTTTCAGAGGCGGTAATGGAACTGCTGGTCAGCTCGCAGCTACACATTCCCAAAGCTTTGAGTCCTTTTATGCACATGTCCCAGGTTTAAAAGTAATTACACCATCAAACCCTGCTGATGCTAAAGGGTTGTTAAAAGCGGCCATTAGAGATGAAGACCCGGTTGTGTTTTTAGAATCTGAAAAAATGTACGGAGATAAGGGAGAGGTACCGGAAGGTGAATTTATTATTCCTATTGGAGTCGCAGACGTGAAAAGAAAAGGGACCCATATTACTGTCGTTAGCTTTGGAAAAATCATAAAAATCGTAGAAGAAGTAGCCGAAATATTATCTAAAGAAAATATTGAAATAGAAATTATAGATTTGAGAACTATTCGACCTTTAGATTTTGCCACTGTGGTTGAATCCGTAAAGAAAACGAATAGATGTGTTATTGTCGAAGAATCATGGCCGTTTGCATCAATTTCTTCAGAAATTGCATTTCATTTACAAAGTAATGCCTTTGATTATTTGGATGCTCCCGTACTAAGGGTAACACAAACCGATACTCCATTTGCCTTTTCACCAACACTCATTGATGAGGCTTTACCAAATAAAGATCGATTGATCGAAGCCATTAAAAAAGTGATTTATACCTAAAAAGGAAAGGAGATATTCACAAACCAATATTTGTATTTGTTGAAAAAAAACAAAGTTTTTTGCTCTTACTATTGTGTAATAAATAAAATGTGGTAACTTTGCACCCCTCAAAGAACGTTTGAGGATAATATTTTATTTACAATTAAGAGTATTTTTTTATGCCAACTATTCAACAATTAGTTCGCAAAGGAAGAACTGCGGTAGTAAAGAAAAGTAAATCTGCTGCACTTGATTCATGTCCGCAAAGAAAAGGGGTATGTGTTCGAGTTTACACTACAACTCCAAAGAAGCCAAATTCGGCTATGCGGAAAGTGGCAAGAGTTCGCCTTACGAACGGTAAAGAAGTTAACGCTTACATCGGAGGTGAAGGTCACAATCTTCAAGAACATTCCCTTGTATTAGTAAGAGGCGGAAGAGTTAAAGACCTTCCGGGAGTCCGTTATCACATCGTGCGCGGTGCTGAAGATACAGCGGGTGTTCAGGGAAGAACTCAAAGAAGATCAAAATACGGAACAAAGCGTCCGAAGCAGAAATAATCATATAACCTTTATTATTTATATATAATGAGAAGAAGAAAGGCCAAAAAAATTGCTATTCTGCCAGACCCAAAGTTCAATGAGGTTGTGGTTACCAAGTTTGTAAACAATCTTATGTTCTCTGGTAAAAAAAGTTTAGCGTTTAGAATATTTTATGATGCCATTGATATGGTTGATAGTAAAGTAGAAGACCAAGATGGTCTGGATGTTTGGAAAAAAGCAATTGAAAACGTTACACCAAGTGTTGAGGTAAGAAGTAGAAGAGTTGGTGGTGCGACATTCCAAATCCCAACACCAGTTAGAGAAGGGAGAAAAGCCTCACTAGCCATGAAATGGTTAATTGGTTATGCCCGAAAAAGAAATGAAAAAACAATGGCTCAAAAATTAGCTGCAGAAATAATAGCTGCATCTAAGGAAGAAGGTGCTGCTTTCAAAAAGAAAGAAGATACCTTAAGAATGGCCGAAGCAAACAAAGCATTTTCACATTTTAGATTTTAAGAAATGGCAAGAGATCTCAAATACACAAGAAATATCGGAATTGCTGCTCATATTGATGCAGGAAAAACGACAACTACAGAGAGAATTCTGTATTATGGTGGGGTAAGCCACAAAATTGGTGAGGTTCATGATGGTGCTGCTACCATGGACTGGATGGAGCAAGAGCAAGAACGTGGTATTACCATTACTTC
>WTIB01000086.1:6962-22555 GCA_011522905.1 Crocinitomicaceae bacterium
CAAGGAGCTGATTTCTTGAATGTATGTACTCAGGTTAAGGAAATGTTGGGTAGTCACGCACTTCCTCTTCAAATCAATATAGGTGCAGAGGATGATTTTCAAGGTGTTGTAGATTTAATCAATTTTAAAGGAATTGTTTGGAATGAGGAAGATATGGGTATGACCTTTAAAGAAATTCCTATTCCAGATGACGTAATTGATGAAGCCAGAAAATTAAGAGGTGAATTATTGGAAGCTGTAGCTGAATTTGACGACACCCTAATGGAAAAATATTTTGAGGATGAAAACTCTTTAACTGAGAGAGAAATTCTTGATGCCTTAAGAGAAGCTACTATCTCTGGAAAGGTAGTTCCAATGATGTGTGGTTCTGCTTTTAAAAACAAAGGTGTTCAGGCGATGCTTGACATGGTTATGGAAATCTTGCCTTCACCATTGGATATTGAAGGTATTAAAGGTACGAATCCAAAGACAGATGCTGAAGAGGTAAGACAACCATCATACGATGAGCCATTTTCCGCCTTAGCATTTAAAATTGCAACTGATCCTTTCGTAGGTCGTTTGTGTTTTGTAAGAGCATACTCTGGTAAACTTGATGCTGGTTCTTATGTTTATAACACTAGATCTAATAATAAAGAAAGAATTTCAAGAATCTTTCAAATGCATGCTAAAGAGCAAAAGCAAGTGAAAGAACTTGGTGCAGGAGATATTGGTGCGGTTGTAGGATTTAAGGATATAAGAACAGGTGATACTTTATGTGCAGAAAATGCACATATTATTTTAGAATCAATGATTTTCCCTGATCCAGTAATTGGAATTGCTATTGAGCCAAAAACTCAGGCAGATACGGACAAATTATCTGTTGGTTTACAGAAATTATCTGAAGAGGATCCAACTTTCCAGGTAAAAACTGATGAAGAATCTGGTCAGACTATTATTTCTGGTATGGGTGAGTTACACTTGGAAATTATTGTAGACAGATTAAAGAGAGAATTTAAGGTTGAAGTTAATCAGGGTGCTCCTCAAGTTACTTACAGAGAGGATATCACAGCTGCTGTTGACCATAGAGAAGTCTATAAAAAGCAAAGTGGTGGTCGCGGTAAATTTGCGGATATTCTTGTTAAAATTGAACCTCAAACAGATCCAGAGAAGACAGGACTAGAATTTATCAACTCTATTAAAGGTGGTAATATTCCAAAAGAGTACATTCCTTCAGTTGAAAAAGGATTCAAGGATTCTATGCAAACTGGAGTTTTAGCAGGATTCCCAGTAGAATCGATGAAAATAGAATTGGTGGATGGTTCTTTCCATGCTGTCGATTCAGATTCTCTATCATTTGAGCTTTGTGCAAAAATGGCCTACAGAGAAGCCTTAAAACAATGTTCTCCTATTTTATTGGAACCAATCATGAAAATTGAGATCATTACACCAGAAGAAAATATGGGTGATGTGGTTGGTGACTTAAACAGAAGACGTGGAATGATGAAAGGAATGGATGATAAAAACGGAGCGAAAGTGTTAAGAGCTGATGTTCCATTATCAGAAATGTTTGGTTACGTTACTCAGTTGAGAACAATTACTTCGGGAAGAGCAACTTCTTCGATGGAATTTTCTCACTATGCTGAAGCTCCAAAGAATGTGGCGCAGGATGTAGTCGATAAAGCAAATGGAAAAGTTGTTGCATAAATAATATAAGCAGAAACAAATGAGTCAAAAAATTCGAATTAAATTAAAATCTTACGATCACAACTTAGTTGACAAGTCAGCTGAAAAGATTGTTAAGACGGTAAAGTCTACTGGTGCAGTGGTTAGTGGTCCAATTCCACTTCCTACACACAAGAGAATTTACACGGTGTTGAAGTCTCCACACGTAAACAAAAAAGCAAGGGAACAATTTGAACTTTGTTCTTACAAAAGATTAATGGATATCTACAGCAGTTCGTCAAAGACTGTTGATGCTTTGATGAAACTTGAATTGCCAAGTGGAGTTGATGTAGAAATTAAAGTATAATTAAATAAAAGAGAAAACATGCCAGGAATAATTGGTAAAAAAATCGGAATGACTAGCATATACAGTGCCGAGGGTAAGGCATTACCATGCACGATGATAGAAGCTGGTCCTTGTGTTGTAACTCAGGTTAAAACACAAGACAGAGATGGTTACGATGCCGTTCAACTTGGATTTGGAAGTAAAAAAGAGAAAAATACGCCAAATGCTTTGAAGGGTCATTTTAAGAAAGCCAAAACAGAACCTAAAGCGGATTTAGTTGAATTTAAAAACTTTTCCGATTTGAATTTGGGAGACGTAGTGAACGTTGACATTTTTGAAGAAGGAGAATATGTTGATGTTGTAGGTACCTCGAAAGGTAAAGGATTTCAAGGAGTTGTTAAACGCCACAATTTCGGTGGAGTTGGACAAGCTACACACGGTCAGCACAATAGACTAAGAGCTCCAGGTTCAATCGGAGCCGCTTCATATCCAGCTAAAGTTTTTAAAGGAATGAAAATGGCGGGTCAAATGGGTAATGCTCGAGTTAAAGCTTCAAACCTTCAGGTATTGAAAGTTCTTGCTGAGAAAAATATTATTGTAGTAAAAGGTTCTGTTCCAGGAGCCAATGGTTCAACCTTAACAATTGTAAAGTAATGAAATTAAAGATATACGACGCAAAGGGAAAGGCAACAGACAAATCTGTTAATTTATCAAAGGATGTCTTTGGTATTGAGCCTAACAACCATGCCATTTATTTGGATGTGAAACAACATTTAGCAAATAAACGTCAAGGTACCCACAAGGCAAAAGAAAGAGCTGAAATTGCTGGATCTACCAAAAAGATTAAAAGGCAAAAAGGTACAGGTGGAGCAAGAGCTGGTAACATCAAATCAGGAACAAGAGTTGGTGGTGGACGTATTTTCGGCCCAAGACCAAGAAACTATCACTTTAAGTTAAATGTGAAGCTTAAAAGATTGGCGAGAAAGTCAGCTTTCTCTTTTCAAGCTAAAAACAAAGGTATTATGGTGATGAACGATTTGAGTTCTTTGACGACAAAAACGAAAGACTTCAAAGCTTTAATGTCTTCACTAAAAATTGAAAATGACAAAGTGCTTTTCATATTGAGTGAAAAAAATGAGAACGCTTACTTGGGTGCAAGAAACTTGAAAAAAGTAAAAGTTGTCACTGCAGATTCATTTAATACTTATGACCTTTTAAACGCTTCAAAAATTATTGTATCGTCTGAAAGCATTAAGAAAATTGAAAACATACTTAACTAAGAGTTATGCAAAATACACAAGGAATAGTAAAGAGACCTATAATCACTGAAAAGGCAACAATGCTGTCTGAGCAGATGAACCGTTTCACTTTCGAAGTAATTCAATCAGCGAACAAGATTGAAATTAAAAATGCAATTGAAAGAATGTATGGCGTGCAGGTAACTCAAGTACGTACGGCTAATTTTGGTGGTGGTAAAGCATCTACAAAATATACCAATAGAGGTATTGTTCAAGAGAAAGCCAGGAAATGGAAAAAAGCTATTGTAACAGTAGCTCAAGGAGAAACAATTGATTTATTTAACAACTATTAACCACGAAAATGAGTCTTAAAAAGTTTAAACCTACTACACCGGGACAAAGACACAAAGTGGCTTTGCAGTTTGGAGAGATTACAAAATCAACTCCAGAAAAAAGTCTAGTAGCTAAAAAGAAAAAATCCGGAGGCCGTAATAATGATGGTAAGATGACTATGCGTTACATCGGTGGTGGTCATAAACAGAAGTATCGTATCATTGATTTCAAAAGAAATAAATTTGATATACCTGCGACTGTTAAAGCAATTGAATATGATCCCAACAGAACGGCAAATATTGCTCTTTTATATTATGCTGATGGTGAGAAAAGATATATCATTGCTCCAAGTGGCTTAGCTGTTGGTGATACTGTGATTTCAGGTAAAAAAGCGGATCCTAAAGTAGGAAATGCAATGTACTTATCTGATATTCCTTTAGGTACAATGATTCACAATATTGAATTAAAACCTGGAAAAGGAGGGTCAATAGCAAGAGGTGCAGGTACTTATGCACAACTAAATGCTAGAGATGGTAAATATGCCATCATTAAAATGCCTTCTGGTGAAACAAGAATGATTCTAATCACTTGTTTAGCTACGATTGGAACAGTATCAAATGCAGAACACAATCTTGCCGTTTCTGGTAAAGCTGGTAGAAGCAGATGGTTAGGTAGAAGACCACGTGTTAGAGGTGTTGTAATGAATCCTGTTGATCATCCAATGGGTGGTGGTGAAGGAAAGAATTCTGGAGGACACCCAAGATCAAGAAATGGAATTCCTGCAAAAGGATACAAAACAAGAGCAAAGAGTAAATACTCTGACAAGTTTATTATTGAAAGAAGAAAAAAATAGAAATTAGAATATGAGTCGTTCATTAAAAAAACCACCTTTTGTTCATTACAAGCTAATGAAAAGAGTTGACGATGCACAGGCAGCTAATAGTAAATCTGTGATCAAAACATGGTCAAGAGCATCCACGATCACACCAGAATTTGTTGGATTGACATTTGCTGTACACAATGGTAATAAATTCATACCTGTATTTGTTACTGAAAATATGGTTGGACACAAATTAGGAGAATTTGCACCTACTAGAAATTTCAGAGGTCATGCAGGTAAAAAAGATAAGAAACGTTAAGAAAGTTAATTATGGGAGCAAGAAAACGTTTAAGAGCTGAAAAGCTTAAAGCAGACAAAAAAACAATTGCAATAGCACAATTGAAGAAATCTCCGATCTCACCAAGAAAGATGAGGTTGGCAGCTGATTTAATTCGTGGTGTTGAAGTAAACAAAGCATTGAACATTTTACAGTTCAGCAACAAAGATGCAGCTAAAAGTCTTGAAAAACTTTTAAGATCAGCGATTGCGAACTGGGAACAAAAAAATGAAGAGGCAGATATCACTGAAGAAAATCTTATTGTAAGTAAGATTGAAGTTGGTGGCGGTGCAATGCTTAAAAGAATACAACCAGCTCCTCAAGGAAGAGCTCACAGAATTAGAAAAAGATCAAATCATGTTACCATCATTGTTGATGGCTCAAAATAATTTATAAGAAATGGGACAAAAAACAAATCCAATAGGAAATAGATTAGGTTACATTCAAGGATGGGAATCGAATTGGTTTGGTGGTTCACAATACAAAGAAAAAATTGTAGAGGACGACAAAATTCGTAAATACTTAAGAGCACGTCTTGCCAAAGCAAGTATAGCTAAAATCATCATTGAGAGAACTTTAAAATTGGTAACGGTAACCATCAATACTGCACGACCAGGTGTAATTATTGGTAAAGGTGGTCAAGAAGTAGATAAGCTTAAAGAGGAATTAAAAAAGCTCACGAAAAAAGAAATTCAAATCAACATTTTTGAGGTTAAAAGACCTGAATTAGACGCAAGATTGGTAGCTGATGCTGTTGCAAGACAAATCGAAGCGCGTATTTCTTTTAGAAGAGCCATCAAAATGGCAATTGCAGGAACGATGAGAATGGGAGCGGAAGGAATTAAAATCAAAATTTCTGGTAGGTTAAACGGTGCTGAAATGGCTCGTTCTGAAATGTATAAAGATGGTAGAACACCTCTTCATACCTTCAGAGCAGATATAGATTATGCATTGGCAGAGGCACATACCACATACGGCCGTATCGGTATCAAAGTATGGATCTGTAAAGGTGAAGTCTATGGAAGAAGAGATTTATCTCCGAACATCGGCATGAATTCAGGAAATAAACCTGGAGGAATGAGAAAACCAGGAATGGGTAATAGAAAGAAAAAATAATTTTAGAATAATAGAACAATGTTACAGCCTAAAAAAACAAAATTTAGAAAAGCACAGAAGGGAAGGAATAGAGGTTTGGCTTCACGCGGATCTTCAATCGCTTTTGGATCTTTCGCCTTAAAAACGTTAGAGCCTGGTTGGATTACATCACGTCAGATTGAAGCATCGAGAATCGCTGTTACAAGATATATGAAACGTGAAGGTAAGGTTTGGATTAGAATTTTTCCGGACAAGCCAGTAACGTCAAAGCCTGCTGAGGTAAGGATGGGTAAAGGTAAAGGAGCTCCAAGTCATTGGGTTGCTGTTGTACGTCCTGGACGCATACTTTTTGAAGCTGACGGTGTTCCTTATGAGGTAGCAAAAGAAGCCATGAGATTAGCAGCACAAAAGTTACCAGTTAAATGCAAATTCGTTGTTCGCAATGATTATGTTTTACCAGTAAAATAAAGAAATGAAACAGCAAGAGATAATTAAACTGTCTGACGAAGATTTGAAAAATAGATTACTAGATTTTCAATCTCAAATGGAAACACTAAAGATGACACATAAAATGGCACCTATAGAAAATCCAATGAGAATCAGATCAATGCGCAAGTTGATTGCACGATTAAATACAGAAGTCACTAAAAGACAAGCAAAAGCTTAAAATAATTGCAGAAATGGAAAAGCGAAATTTAAGAAAAGAAAGAATAGGGATCGTTACCAGCGATAAAATGGATAAGTCTGTTGTCGTTGCTGTTGAGCGTAAGGTAAAGCATCCAAAATACGGGAAGTTTGTCAAGAAGACATCTAAATTCGTTGCTCATGATGAAAAAAATGATTGTAATATCGGTGACACCGTTAAAATCATGGAATCTCGTCCATTGAGTAAAATTAAGAACTGGAGATTAGTAGAAATCCTCGAAAGAGCCAAATAACTTGAATAATGATACAAACAGAGTCAAGACTTGCAGTAGCAGATAATTCAGGAGCAAAAGAAGTATTATGTATCCGAGTGCTAGGTGGCACAAAAAGAAGATATGCTTCTATTGGAGATAAAATTGTTGTGACAGTAAAAAGCGCAATGCCAAATGGACAAGTTAAAAAAGGAACTGTCGCAAAAGCAGTAGTTGTGCGTACCAAGAAAGAAATTCGTCGTCCAGACGGTTCTTACATTCGATTTGATGATAACGCTTGTGTTATTTTAAATCAAACAGGAGAAATGAGAGGTACAAGGATTTTCGGCCCGGTTGCAAGAGAGCTGAGAGAAAACAACTTTATGAAAATTGTTTCACTAGCACCAGAAGTGCTTTAATCATTTAGAAATGCAGAAGAAACTACACGTAAAAGTCGGAGACAAAGTAAAAGTAATTAGCGGTGAAGCCAAAGGGCAAGAAGGTGCTGTTATTGGAGTCGACCGTGATAAATTAAGAGCAACTGTTGAGGGTTTAAATATGATTAAAAAACATGTTAAGCCAAGTGCAAATAATCCACAAGGAAGTATTGAAGAAAGAGAAGGATCAATTCACATCTCTAACCTCATGCTTGTTGTTAATGGAGAGGCAACGAAAACAGGAAAAAAAGTTGACGATAAAGGTAATTTAATTAGATATTCAAAGAAATCAGGGGAGGTGATTAAGTAATGAGTTATACGCCAAGATTAAAAGAAAAATATCAATCAGAGATCGTAAAGACGCTGACTGATAAGTTCGGATACAAGTCAAAAATGCGAGTTCCGAAATTGACAAAAATTGTTTTGAGTCAAGGAATGGGAGATGCTGTTGCTGACAAGAAATTAATTGAAAGTGCCGCTGCAGACCTAACGAAAATCGCAGGTCAAAAAGCAATTACAACAAATTCAAAGAAGGACATTTCTAATTTCAAGTTGAGAAAAGGAATGCCAATTGGAACTAAAGTAACCTTGAGAGGTGATCGTATGTACGATTTTCTTGATAGACTTTTAGCAGTTTCTCTTCCAAGAACACGTGACTTTAGAGGAATCAATCCAAAAGGATTTGATGGTAGAGGTAATTTCAATTTAGGAATTAAGGAGCATATCATATTCCCAGAAATAGATATCGATAAAGTAAATCGAATTCTAGGTATGGACATTACGTTTGTGACTACGGCACAGAATGATGATGAAGCTAAAGCATTATTAGATCAATTTGGATTTCCATTTATAAAAAAATAGAAAATGGCAAAAGAATCAATGAAAGCGCGAGAGCGTAAAAGAGAAAAGTTAGTTGCTCGATACGAAGCGAAAAGAGAAGAACTGACGAAAATATTAAAATCAACTGATGCTTCTGACGAAGTACAAAATGCAAAATGGGATGCAATGATGCAAATTCAAAAGCTACCTGCAAATTCGTCGAAAATTAGAAAGCACAACAGATGTGGTTTAACAGGAAGACCAAGAGGTTATATGCGTCAATTTGGTATTTCAAGGGTGACTTTTAGAGAAATGGCTCTTGCGGGTAAAATCCCAGGTGTTAAAAAAGCAAGTTGGTAATAAATTAATAAAGAAAAAGAAATGAATACAGATCCAATAGCTGATTTTTTAACCAGAATAAGAAACGCGAGTTCTGCTGGTTCTAAGATTGTAGAAATTCCGGGTTCAAATGTAAAGCGTGCGATGACTGAAATATTGTTTGACCAAGGCTTTATTTTGAATTACAAGTTTGAAGATGATGACAAACAAGGAATTATCAAAATTGCATTGAAATATAACCAGTCGACAAAAGTTCCGGCAATTACAAAAATTCAAAGAGCTTCAAGACCTGGTCTAAGAAAATATAGTGGTTCAAGCACTATGCCGAGAGTATTAAACGGTTTAGGAGTAGCAATTGTATCTACCTCAAAAGGTGTGATCACAGGGAAACAAGCCAAACAAATGAACGTAGGTGGAGAAGTTCTTTGCTACGTATATTAAAAATTAGAAAAGATGTCAAGAATTGGAAATGCGCCGATAACAATACCAGAAGGAGTTGAGATTACTCAAGCTGAAGGGGTTGTTACTGTAAAAGGTAAAAAAGGAGAATTGACACAAGAAATGGATTCTTGTGTTGAAATGAAAATTGAAGACAACACAATCACTTTTAATCGTACTTCGAACGCGCCTGAGCACAGATCGAAGCACGGATTATATCGATCATTAATTAACAATATGGTTATTGGAGTTAGTGAAGGATTCAAAAAAGAAATGGAAGTAATTGGTGTAGGTTATAGAGCAGTTGCTAAAGGACAGCTTCTTGAAATGGCATTGGGATTCTCTCACGCTGTCGTTTTGCAGATTCCAAGTGAAATCAAAGTTTCTGCTGTTACCGAAAAAGGTAAAGCACCAATCGTTACTTTAGAATCACATGACAAACAATTATTAGGTCAAGTTGCGTCAAAAATCAGATCATTGAGAAAGCCTGAGCCATATAAAGGAAAAGGAATTCGTTATGTTGGTGAAAATATCCGCAGAAAAGCTGGTAAAGCTGCTGCTAAGAAATAAAATTTAAACTTAGAGAAATGTCAAATAATAAAGTACTAAGAAGAGCGAAAATTAAAAGAAGAATACGCAAAAAGGTATTTGGTACTACATCGATTCCAAGGCTTTCTGTATTCAGAAGCAACAAGCAGATTTATGCTCAAATTATTGATGATGTTACTGGTAAAACATTGGCTTCATCGGGCTCACTGAAAAATGAAGATGCTCAAAAAGTAAATAAAACTACTCAAGCAGAAATGGTTGGAAAGTTAATTGCTGAAAAAGCAAAAGAATCAGGTGTTGAGAAAGTAGTTTTCGATAGAAATGGATATTTATATCACGGTCGTATTAAATCATTAGCAGAATCCGCTAGAAAAGAAGGATTAAAATTTTAAGATATGGGAGCACAAGTAATGAATCGCGTTAAGTCTGCGGATATAGAATTAAAGGATAAGCTCGTCGCTGTTAATCGTGTAACAAAAGTTACCAAAGGTGGTAGAACATTTAGTTTTTCAGCTATCGTTGTAGTTGGTGACGAAAATGGAATCGTTGGACATGGTTTAGGTAAGGCCAAAGAAGTTGTTGAGGCCATACAGAAAGGTATTGATGACGCCAAGAAAAACCTTATCAAGGTGCCAATCGCAAAAGGAACTGTTCCTCATACCCAAAAAGGTAAATATGGTGGTGCACAAGTAATGTTGAAGCCAGCTTCTGATGGTACAGGTGTTATTGCAGGTGGTGCAATGAGGGCTGTTTTGGAAAGTGTAGGAATTCACAATGTATTGGCAAAATCACAAGGTTCTTCAAATCCTCATAATGTAGTGAAGGCGACTATCGATGCACTATCAAAAATGAGAGACGCTGTTGCCGTAGCAAGACAAAGAGGAGTAGAATTGGATAAAATTTTTAACGGTTAACCTCAAATTAAAATGAGTACAATAAAAATAAAACAAACAAAAAGCGCCATTAATCGTCCAGCTAATCAAAAAGCAACGATTCAAGCGCTTGGATTCAAAAAATTGAATCAGGTTGTAGAAAAAGAGGCGACACCTCAAATTATGGGAATGATTAATAAGGTGAAACACCTTGTTGAAGTAATTGACAAATAAACGTAGAAAAAATGAGCTTAAATAACCTAACACCTGCGAAAGGATCTGTTAAGAAAGAAAAAAGAATTGCCCGAGGGCAAGGAAGTGGATATGGCGGAACTTCAACTCGTGGTCATAAAGGAGCCAAATCTAGATCAGGTTACAAAACAAAAATCGGATTTGAAGGTGGTCAAATGCCTTTACAACGTCGTGTACCCAAATTTGGATTCAAAAATATTAATCGGGTTGAATACAAAGCGGTTAATCTATCGATTCTAGAAAAATTGGCAAGCGAAAAAGGAATTACCGATTTCAATCTTGAGGTATTCATGGAAAATGGATTGACGTCAAGAAATGACTTGGTTAAAATACTAGGTAGAGGAGAGTTAAAATCTAAAATTAATGTAAGTGCACATGGCTTTTCAAAAACAGCTTCAGCTGCTATTGAAGCTCAGGGCGGTGCATGTACAAAAATCTAACTATCTTTGCCAACTTTAAACTATGAAGAGATTTATACAAAATATTAAAAACATTTGGAAGGTTGAAGATTTGAGAAATCGAATCATTTTAACCCTTGGATTGATTCTAGTATACAGAATTGGGTCTTTTGTTGTTCTTCCAGGTGTGAACTATGATGCCTTGGTTCAAAGCTCAACAGATCAGAACAATACACTTGAAAATCTCTTGTCTTTATTTTCTGGGGGAGGATTTACAAATGCATCTATAATGGCATTAGGAATAATGCCATACATTAGTGCTTCGATCATTATGCAATTATTAGGAATGGCTGTTCCAGCTGTTCAAAAAATGCAGAATGAAGGTGAATCAGGAAGAAAACAAATCAATAACTACACAAGGCTTTTAACCATTGCCATTTGTGCTTTACAGGCTCCAAGTTATTTAAACCTTTACTTAGCAGGTAAAGGTGCTATTCCTGCTGACGCAGCCAACTTCTGGTGGATTCAAACAACGGTTATACTAATCGCTGGTGCCATGTTTGCAGTTTGGCTTGGGGAAAGAATAACTGAAAAAGGTGTTGGAAATGGTATATCTCTTTTAATTACAGTTGGTATATTATCTCGATTACCTGGTTCGTTTTTTGCTGAATTCGGAGCATCAGTTGGACAAGGAAACTTGATTAAGCTGGTTGTTGAAATGGTTGCCTTTATGGTTGTCGTATTAGTCACTGTTCTGATTGTTCAAGGGGTAAGAAGAATTCCTTTAAATACCGCTAAAAGAGTAGTTGGAGCAAGAGCAGCAAGTGATCAAGGTTCTAGAAATTATCTTCCAATTAAAGTGAATGCAAGTGGCGTAATGCCAATCATTTTTGCGCAAGCCATTATGACGGTTCCAGTGATGCTGTTTGCATCTTCAGATGGAACAGGTAATTGGTTTACTAAAAATCTTGGTGACATCTATGGATTTAGCTATAACTTATTGTTGGCAGTGCTCATTATTGTATTTACCTATTTCTACACGGCAATAATGATTAACCCAAGTAAAATTGCTGATGACTTGAAAAAAAGTGGTGGATTCATACCAGGTGTGAGGCCAGGAGAGGAAACTGCTCATCATATAGATAGTGTGGTATCGAGAATTACATTTCCAGGGTCATTGTTTCTTGCGATTATTGCCATCATACCGGCTATTGCTAAACTCTCAGGAGTGAATGATGGATTTGCCATGTTTTTTGGAGGAACCTCATTACTTATTATGGTTGGAGTGGTGCTTGATACCCTGCAACAAATTGAAACCTATCAACTGAACAGACACATGGACAGTCTTATGGACGGTACACGTGTAAGAGGAAGAAGAGGTGCAAACGAATATTCAGGATTTTAATTATGGCAAAGCAAGCATCGATAGAACAAGACGGAATTATTGAGGAAGCATTACCAAATGCAACCTTTCGCGTAAAGCTAGAGAATGATCATACTATTTTGGCTCATATCTCTGGTAAAATGAGAATGTACTATATAAAAATATTACCTGGAGACAAGGTTAAAGTGGAAATGTCACCATATGACCTGACAAAAGGTAGAATAACATTTCGTTATAAATAAATTAAGAAAGAGAAATAATGAAAGTAAGAGCATCAGTTAAAAAAAGAAGTGCGGATTGTAAAATTGTAAAGCGCAAAGGACGCGTTTATGTAATCAATAAAAAGAATCCAAAGTTTAAACAAAGACAAGGTTAATAAATAGATATATGGCACGTATAGCAGGAATAGATTTACCAAAAAATAAAAGAGGTGTAGTTGGATTGACTTACATCTTTGGAATCGGTAGAAGTACTTCTAAAAAGATTTTAAAAGACAATTCTATTGATGAGAACATTAAAGTTCAAGATTGGAATGATGACCAATTGTCAGCAATAAGAAATTCAGTAAATGAAATCAAAACTGAAGGTCAATTGCGTTCTGAAGTTCAATTAAACATCAAGAGACTTATGGATATAGGTTGCGTAAGAGGTATTCGTCACAGATCTGGATTACCATTGAGAGGTCAAAGAACAAAAAACAACTCAAGAACACGTAAGGGTAAAAGAAAAACTGTTGCTAATAAGAAAAAAGCAACCAAATAATTAATAGGGAAAAGTAATGGCAAAAGCAAATCAAAAAAAGAAAAAAAATGTCAAGATAGATGCAATTGGAGAAGCGCATATTCAGGCGAGCTTCAATAACATCATTATCTCTTTGACCAACACTTCTGGTCAGGTAATATCTTGGTCATCTGCCGGAAAAATGGGCTTTAAAGGGTCTAAGAAAAACACACCTTATGCAGCGCAAATAGCAGCAGAGGATTGTGCAAAAGAAGCACATGATTTCGGCCTAAGACGAGTTAAGGTTTATGTAAAGGGTCCAGGTGCAGGTAGAGAATCTGCAATAAGAGCTCTACATAATTCTGGAATAGAAGTTACTGAAATTGTTGACGTCACTCCCCTACCTCACAATGGATGTCGTCCACCTAAAAGAAGAAGAGTATAAACAAAGGGAACAAATAATCATCGAAGGAATGCCTTAATTCATGATTACCCTACTAAATAAATAAATATGGCAAGATACAGAGGTCCTAAAACAAAAATAGCAAGGCGATTCAAAGATCCAATCTTTGGTCCGGACAAAGCCTTAGAAAAACGAAATTATGGTCCAGGACAACATGGTCCATCAAAACGTAGAGGAGGAAAGCAGTCAGAATATGCAATCCAGCTTGGTGAAAAACAAAAAGCCAAATACACCTACGGAATTTTAGAAAGACAATTTTCCAATATGTTTGAGAAAGCTTCTCGAATGAAAGGAATTACCGGTGAGAACTTACTTCAATTGTGTGAGGCTAGACTTGACAATGTTGTATTTCGATTAGGAATTTCTCCTTCAAGAAGAGGTGCAAGACAATTGGTTTCTCACAAACATATCACAGTAAATGGTGAGTTGGTTAATATACCATCTTATCAACTAAAGGCTGGTGATGTTGTTGGCGTTAGAGAAAAATCAAAATCTTTGGAAGCTATCACCAATTCATTGGCTGGTAGTGACAAGTCCTTTGAATGGTTGACTTGGGATAATGCTGAAATGACTGGTACTGTAATGAGCATACCATCAAGAGAGCTAATTCCTGAAAACATCAAAGAACAATTAATCGTTGAATTATATTCTAAATAATCTTATAAAAACATGGCAATTTTAGATTTTCAAAAACCAGATAAAGTAATCATGAATCAAGCTGATGAATTCAGCGGAGAATTCGAGTTCAGACCATTAGAGCCTGGATACGGTATTACGATTGGTAATTCATTAAGAAGAATTTTGTTATCCTCTTTGGAAGGATTCGCAATTACTTCAATTAAAATTCAAGGTGTTGACCACGAGTTTTCAACAATCAAAGGTGTTGTGGAAGATGTGACTGAGATTATTTTGAATTTAAAACAAGTTAGATTTAAACGTCAAATTGAAGGAACAGATTCAGAAACTGTAAGCTTAACCGTTGCAGGACAAGATAAATTAACCGGTGGAGATATCGGAAAATTTACCAGTGCGTTCCAAGTACTTAATCCAGAGCATGTGATTTGTAATATGGAGTCTTCAGTTCGAATTGAAATGGAGCTAACCATTAACAAAGGAAGAGGATATGCTCCAGCGGAAGAAAATAAGACGACAACAGCGGCTTTCGGAACTGTATTTATTGATTCTATTTTTACGCCTATCGTAAATGTTCAATACACAATCGATAACTTCAGAGTTGAGCAAAAGACAGATTACGAAAAGTTAATCTTCAATATTCAAACGGACGGATCTATCCATCCTAAAGAAGCATTAAAAGAAGCGGCTAAAATTTTGATTCACCACTTCATGTTGTTCTCTGATGAGCGTATTACTCTTGAAAGTGATACAAAATCAGAAACTGAAGAATTTGATGAGACTTCTTTACACATGAGACAATTGCTTAAAACTAAATTGGTTGATATGGACCTTTCTGTTAGAGCATTAAATTGTTTAAAAGCTGCTGATGTAGAAACTTTAGGTGACTTAGTTTCATATGCAAAAGCTGATTTATTGAAATTCAGAAACTTTGGTAAAAAGTCTTTAACTGAGCTTGAAGATTTAGTTGATAATAAAGGTTTGACATTTGGGATGAATGTTTCTAAATACAAACTTGACAAAGAATAATTAAAATGAGACACGGAAAAAAAGTAAACCATCTTAGTAGAAAAAAGGGACACCGTAAGAGTCTTCTTTCTAATATGGCTTGCTCTTTAATTGAGCACAAGAGCATTTCAACAACTTTGGCAAAAGCCAAAGCGTTGAGAGTTTATGTAGAGCCTTTATTGACAAAGTCAAAAACTGATTCAACGCATTCTAGAAGAACAGTATTTTCTTACCTTCAAAATAAAGAAGCTGTTTCTGAATTATTTAGAGATGTAGCTCCCAAAATAGCCACTAGAAATGGTGGATACACAAGAATTATCCGTACAGGATACAGATTGGGTGACAATGCAGAAATGTGTATGATTGAGTTGGTTGATTTCAATGAAGTATATACTAAAGAAGAAACGAAGAAGACCACAAGAAGATCTCGAAGAGGTGGAAAGAAAAATCCAAGCACTACTAATACAGGAGATACTCCAGTAGCAGAAGCAACGGAAGAAGCTCCAGTAGTAGAAGCAAAGGAAGAAGCTCCAGCAGCAGAAGCAACGGAAGAAGCTCCAGCAGCAGAAGCAACG
>WTIB01000333.1 GCA_011522905.1 Crocinitomicaceae bacterium
GAAAAGAATAAAATATGAGGAATATTATCGTTCCATTCTTTTTTGTTTTGGTCTTTTACCTACAAGTAAATGGTCAAAAGACTTTACCCGATGGGCCAAAACATATTGTAAAGTTCAATATTTTGCCTTTGGCAATAGGTGAGGTCATGCCTTCGTATGAATTTGTGATCAACGAAAAATTTGGAATTGAGGGAGGCATTGGGTTTGTCACTGAAAATTATTTAAATCAATTTGTTCAAGAGTCAAATTTTGGAAATACACGGCAAGTCAAAATGGGCCCTAGTTTTTTAATTTCTTCTAGATACTACCCCTTTAAAAAAGCAGATTATATCTACTGCAAAGGAGAAATAAGATATCGTAGATACAAGGAAATCTATCAAGAATTAAATAGCACTGGTGAATTTCAAATTATTGATGAATACGAACGAAAAGTTATTCCACGAATCGGAATAGGTTACCACCTTTATCTTGATGAACATTTTTTATTTGATATGTCTGCTAATGCCGGACTTACGTTTATAAAGGACTTTCAATTTGGATATGACTCAGCCATTAAAAATACCAAACTTCATTTTGGTCTAGGTTTCAAGTTTGCATATGCCTTTTAATTCCTTTTGTTAAATTCGAAGATGTCAAAAACCAAATCAGCATATTTTTGTCAAAATTGCGGACATGAAAGTCCAAAATGGCTTGGTAAATGTCCAGGTTGTCATTCATGGAATACCTTGATAGAAGAAATCAAGGTAAAAAAAAGCAGCTCAACTCCTTTTTCAAGAAAAGCATCAGATAGTAAACCAAAACAAATTGAAGATATCCAACAGAAAGACAACCCAAAGTATAATTTGGCTGATGTTGAGCTTAATCGGGTTTTAGGGGGAGGTGTTGTTCAGGGTGGTCTGATTTTAATTGGAGGGGATCCCGGAATAGGAAAGTCTACATTAATGTTGCAGCTGGCAATAAAAGAAAAGCTCAATATTCTTTATGTCTCTGGTGAAGAAAGTGAGCAACAAATAAAAATGCGGGCAGAAAGAATAGGAATAAGCAATCAAAACTGTTTCATTTTAACTGAAACCAATCTTGAATCCATTTTAAACCATACGAATGCTATTGAACCACAACTCATAGTAATAGATTCAATTCAAACACTTCATACAGGTCATATTGAAAGTGCACCGGGAAGTGTCTCTCAAGTTAGAGAATGCACAAGTCAGTTATTAAGGCTCGCTAAAGAAAAAAATGTGGCTGTATTTTTAATTGGACACATCACAAAAGACGGTACAATAGCAGGTCCAAAAGTGTTGGAGCATATGGTAGATACCGTATTGCAATTTGAAGGTGATAGAAATCATATGTATCGATTATTAAGGACGAGTAAAAATCGTTTTGGATCAACAAATGAAATTGGTATTTATGAAATGCAAAGTAATGGATTGCGTATTGTTGAAAATCCTTCTGAAATACTTGTGACTAATAACGATAAAGAATTAAGCGGAGTAGCGATTTCCGCGACTCTTGAAGGTCTTCGCCCATTCTTGATTGAAATACAAGCTTTAGTGAGTACTGCAGTTTATGGAACACCTCAAAGATCATCGACGGGCTTTGATTCCAAAAGATTGAATATGCTCTTGGCTGTTTTGGAAAAGAGGTGTGGCTTTAAACTTGGTGCTAAAGATGTATTTTTAAATATTGCCGGCGGTATAAAGGTAGATGATCCTGGAATTGACCTCGCAGTAGCAATGGCTGTTTTGTCTTCTAATGCAAATCTGTCTATTCCAGAAGGGATTGCTTTTTCTGCTGAAATTGGTTTATCCGGAGAGATAAGACCCGTCAATAGAATAGACCAAAGAATAAGTGAGGTAGAAAAACTCGGATTTAATAAAATTATAATTTCGAATAATATCAAAGGATTTGATTCGAAAAAATACGGCATCCAAATTATTCAATGTTCTAAGATTGATGAGGTTGTAAAGAATGTTTTTTCTTAAAAAAAAGAAAATAATATGGGTAAACTAGTCATTATACCAACCCCTATAGGTAATCTCGATGATATTACATTTCGAGCTGTAAAGATGTTGAATGAATGCCAATTGGTATATGCAGAGGACACCCGCGTAACTAAAAAACTTCTAAATCATTTAAATATTCAAAATCATGTGGTTCCATTTCATGCTCATAATGAACACAGGGTTTTAGAAAAGTGCATTGAGTCGATTAAAAGTAACGAATTGACAGGTTTAGTTTCTGATGCTGGAACACCAGGGATTTCAGATCCAGGCTATTTATTGATAAGGGCTTGTCTTAAGGAAGAAATTGAGGTGGAGTGTTTGCCGGGTCCAACGGCGATTGTGCCTGCACTTGTTGCTTCTGGATTCCCTTCTGAACGATTTCATTTTGAAGGGTTCTTACCT
Organism: Crocinitomicaceae bacterium; assembly: GCA_011522905.1. Taxonomy (GTDB): domain Bacteria; phylum Bacteroidota; class Bacteroidia; order Flavobacteriales_D; family Crocinitomicaceae; genus UBA952. The sequence goes on from WTIB01000333.1 coordinate 2,409, forward strand.
CATAAAAAAGGAAGAGAAACACGTATAAAAAACATCTCTGAGCTAGATTGTACAATCATTTATTATGAATCGCCTCACCGTATTTTAAAGACCTTGAAACAACTATTGAAAATTCTGGAATTTGATCGTAAGGCATGTGTGGCTCGGGAGATTTCAAAAATGTACGAAACTTACCATCATGGAACCCTTTCCAGTTTAATTGAATACTTTACTGAAAATAAACCGAAAGGAGAGATTGTATTAATTATTGCCGGAAAAAATTAATTTAAATCCTTTAGCTTTTGCTCTACTTTTTTGACTTTTTTATCCTGTATCTGAATGGCCTCTTTTTTCTTAGCCTGTAAATCTATATTTTCTTTTATTTCTTTCTCGTTCTGAACTATTCTCTTTTTGAAATCCTCAATTTCCTTCTCTAAATGTTCCTTTTTCTTTTCGAGGTCTTTTTGATCTTTTTCCAATTGGTTGAGGATTTTCTCTTCATTTTTTAATTCAGAAGAAATCCAGTCTTTAACAACTGAAGACGCGAAATTCAGAATTTCAGATTCCATAATCTTATATTGTTCGGGGTGCTCCCTTTTAGATAAAAATGCACCACCCAAGTCAATGCCAAAATGAACACTAATAATCTCATTATTTCCTTCATTTAGCCTCGCATAAACATTAAAAGGCATCTTGCCCATATCCTTCATTTCAACCATTAAGGAGCTATGCTCACCTTTACTTTCTTTATGCTTACCCCATCCCTTAAGCAGCTTTTTTAATCGACCATTCACAAAATCATTATTCGCATAGGGAATTTCCACAACTATGGAATTTACGTTAGAGGCTTCAGAAAAATTATAGTTTTTTTCTTGCGCTCTCATTTGCTGTCCAAAGGAAGAAAAACAAATAAAAATGATAGAAATTATAAATAGTGTTCTCATGGTTTTTTTTGTGCTAATTTAAATGTTCTTTTTGATTTCAATACTAGAAAACATTAGTAAATTTGATTCATGCTTTTTGAGGAAGTTATCGGTCAGCAATATATTAAGGAAAAGCTAATTCATAGTGTTCAAAAAAACAAAATTAGCCATGCACAATTGTTTGTTGGAAGTGCAGGTTATGGAACCTTAGCTATAAGTGTTGCCTTCGCCCAATATGTTCTTTGTGCTGATAAACAAGGAAACAAGAGTTGTGGAGTTTGCTCATCATGTTTGAAAGTAAATGATTTACAGCATCCTGACCTTCACTTTAGCTTTCCGACAGTTCAAAGTGAAAGTAAGATTTCAAACCCTTTTCTCGAAAATTGGAGAGAGCAAGTTAAAAAGAGCCCCTACTTTACCTTATATGACTGGATTCAAAAAATTGATGTAAAAGAAAGAAATCCAATAATTTCAGTAGAGGAAAGTTCTGAAATTCAAAGAAAGCTGCACCTTACGTCATATGAAGGTGGATATAAAATAATCGTAATCTGGATGGCTGAACAAATGAATTCAGCATGTTCAAATAAAATACTTAAGATTCTCGAGGAACCTCCCAATAAAACCTTGATCATTCTTGTCAGTGAAGATGCTGATAAGCTACTAGATACCATAAAATCTAGGTGTCAAATTGTGCATTTAAATCGGGTAAATAACGATGAAATGCAATTGTATTTAAAAAATAATGGGGTTTCACAAGAGCAAGCCGAGTCGATTGCATCCTTTTCTGAAGGGAATGTGATCAAAGCCCACGAAATGATGCATCTTGATGAAACAGAAAATACCTTAAGTGAATATTTTATGGGTTTGATGAGGTCAAGCTATAAAAAAAACGTTATCGAAATGATGAATTGGGCGGAAGACATGGCTCAAACAGGAAAAGAACGACAAAAGTTTTTTTTAATGTATTGTACACATATGTTAAGACAGTGTATGATCAAAAATTATGGAAATGCAGATCTTGTGAAAGTTTCGGATTCTGAATTATCATTCCTTAACAAGTTTTCTCCATTTGTTAACGGGAATAACATTCGGGAATTCATGAAATCAATTGATCAAGCCTATTATCAGCTCGAAAGAAATGCCAATCCAAGAATTCTTTTTACAATGCTTTGCTTTAATTCAATGCGTCTTTTGCATAAAGCCTAATTACTTAAATATTTCTAATTTTATATAAAAAAACATGAGTTGTAAGTCTTGTAATAGTGGAGATGGAAAGCCAGGTGGCTGTAGGATGAATGGGACTTGCAATAAAAGTGGCTGTAACAAACTTGAGGTATACGACTGGTTGGCAAATATTGAGCTTCCAAATGGACAAAAGCCTTACAGTATTGTTGAAGTTAGATTTAAAAACTCTAGAAAAGATTTTTATCGAAATGCTTCTGATAAGCAGCTTCAGGTAGGTGACGTAGTCGTCGTAGATGCCATCAAAGGATATGATATTGGTGTTGTTTCAGTTTGTGGAGAATTGGCAAAAATTCAGGTCGCAAAAAAACGGAAAAATTTCAAGCCCTTAGAAGCAAAAAAAATCATCCGACTTGCTGAACAAAAAGATATAGATCTGTGGATAAAAGCTAGAGATAAAGAAAAAGACTTAATGTACAAGTCTAGAACTCTTGCCTTAAATCTGAATTTAGAAATGAAAATATCGGATGTAGAGTATCAAGGAGATCTTTCAAAAGCCACATTTTACTACACAGCAGAAGGCAGAGTGGATTTTCGCCAATTGATTAAGGACATGGCAAGTGAATTTAGGATTAGGATCGAAATGAAACAAATAGGTGCTCGACAAGAGTCCGCCAGACTTGGAGGAATAGGTTCTTGCGGAAGGGAATTGTGCTGTTCGACTTGGCTTTCAGACTTTAGAAGTGTTTCAACCTCTGCCGCGCGTTACCAACAATTGTCACTTAATCCACAAAAATTAGCTGGACAATGCGGAAAGCTGAAGTGCTGTCTTAATTATGAATTGGATATGTATTTAGAGGGCATTAAAGAATTTCCGAAAACTGACATCAAACTTAAAACTCAAAAAGGTAATGCATTTCATGTAAAAACGGACGTATTCAAAAAAACCATGTGGTATTCTTACCCTGGAGAAAGTGAGTTGTTCTCCATGACTCCTACTAGAGTCAAGGAAATTATTGAAATGAATCGAAAAGGAAAGATTCCCGCAAATTTGGCGGATTTTGAAATTCAAAAAGAATTTGCGAAAGAGGAAGAAGTGGGTTATTCAAATGTAGTTGGTCAGGACAGTGTGAGCAGATTTGAGAATAAATTCAAGAAAAAGAAGAAAAGAAAAAAATACAGGGGTAAAAACCAAAATAAAAGCAATTAAATGCGATTGAGTAAAAAAATTATTTTCTTCATTGGAATAGTAATGGTAAATATTCTTCATTCTTGTGGAGATGATTCATTATTTATGGATACCCATAAATTCGCTAACAATAAGTGGAATCAAAATATAAAACCCTCTTTTAAGGTTTCTTTTCCCGGTGATACAACAACCTATGATGTGATTTTTACGCTACGCAGTACTACTGATTATGCCTATAATAATATATGGCTATACATTACAACCACGGGGCCTCAATGTAAAGAAGTGAATGACTCAAAGTCCATTATCGGAAAAAACCCTGTAGAAATTAAAATGGCAAAAGATAACGGTGAATGGATAGGAACTAAATCAGGAACATACGTTGACCATAGACTTTTATTTCGTCAAAGGCGTTTTTGCAAGGGAGCATACACATTTAAGGTCGAACAAGCGGTAACAATAGGAACTCTAGATGACCTATCTGATCTTACCATCGAGGTTAAACCAACTGTTTGGTGATGAGATATAGAATGTTAAGCGACGATGAACTTCAGGCTTTATCTGAAGATTTTACTCAATTTTTGGTTGTTCAGGGCATAGATGATGATACTTGGCGTAAAATAAATAAAGAGGACAGAGAAAAAGCCTTAAAAATAGTTGAAGTCTTTAGTGATACCGTATTATTCAAGGT
>WTIB01000317.1 GCA_011522905.1 Crocinitomicaceae bacterium
TACTTCGCCTCTAATTCCATGGAATACCTGTGGTGCGTTTCACGCAGGAACCCTAGGGGTAGCTACTGGAACATATTGGATGTTTTGCTTCTTCAATTTAATCAGTCCGATCATGACCATGCTTTATGGATTCTTAAATATTCGAATCAGAAAATATTCTCAAGAAGAAATGGAGGCCATAAAAAATGGCGAGGCTACACCAATTTAAGTGAACGCTCTATTCCATCAATGAGGGCATGAATCACTTTGATATGTATTTCTTGAGCTCGATCAGCATATTCACTTTGTGGCGCTCGAATTTCAAGGTCTGCTAAATCGGCTAATTGTCCGCCAGTTTTTCCAGTTAATACAATCGTCTTGATGCCCTTTTCTTTTGCGGTCTTAACTGCTTTAATCACATTTTCGGAATTCCCTGAGGTGGATATCCCTAATAAAACATCACCTTTTTTACCCACGGCTTCAACATATCTTGAAAAAACGTATTCATAGCCATAATCATTAGCTACACATGAGATGTGACTTGGATCTGAAATTGAAAGTGCAGCAAGACCTCTTCGATCATTACGGAATCGACCACTTAATTCCTCGGCAAAATGCATGGCATCACACATTGAGCCACCGTTTCCACAGCTTATGACCTTGCCTCCTTGACTTAAAGAGGTAGATAATATTTCTATGGCATCGCTTATTTTTTGCATGTTCTGCTCCGTGCTGAAAAGATCTAGGATTTCTTTTGCCTGTTCAAAATGATTTTTGATGTCTTTGTTACTCATATCCATTAAAGTCGAGTAAAGTTAAGTAAATCTCCAAAGAATTGCGGTTTCAATTGTTTTGTATCTTTGTTTTATGTCGAAAAGGGAGCATTTCAGTGATAAAGTGGTTTGGGTAACGGGAGCGAGCTCAGGAATCGGAAAAGAGCTATGTATTCAGCTTTCAGGCTATGGTGCTCAGCTCATTTTGTCAAGTAGAAATGAAGAGGCTTTACATACGCTATGTAAAGAATTGCCTTCATCTGATAGACATATTGTTCTCCCATTAGACCTTGCTCAGAGCAGTACCTTTGATGAGGTGGTTGCATCATTAACAAATCGAGTAGATCGTATTGATATTCTCATTCAAAATGGTGGTGTGAGCCAACGTGCGACTGCTTTTGATGCATCTGAAGATGTGATAAGGCGCATTATGGAAGTCAATTTTTTTGGCAACGTATTACTCACAAAGTCAGTTTTACCAATCTTAAGAAAGAATAAAGCACAGATTTTGGTAATAAGTAGTATCGCAGGAAAGTTTGGATTTTTTCTAAGATCAAGCTACAGTGCCTCAAAACATGCGCTGCATGGTTATTATGAATCTCTTGCTTTGGAAGAGGAGAAAAACGGAATTTCTGTTACGATGGCTTGTCCAGGGAAAATAAATACACCAATATCTCAAAATGCATTATCTGCAGATGGTAAAAAGCATGGAGAAATGGATCATAATCAGCAGACTGGTATGTCTGTTGAAGATTGTGTATCCCAGCTATTGGATGCCTTGAGCAAGAGGAAGCGTGAGGTACTCATTGGAAATAAGGAAATAAAGGCCGTTACCTTGAGAAGATTTTTCCCTTCCTTATTTTGGAAAGTCATTAAAAATCAATCGGCAACATAGGGCAAAAAAAAAGCCATCCGAAGATGGCCTTTATAATTCTTTGCAATTCTTAGTTTACACTTGACGATAAATCAGATCCTGCTTTGAATTTTACTGTGTTTTTAGCTGCGATTTGAATAACAGCTCCAGTTTTTGGATTACGACCAGCTCTTGCAGCACGTCTTGAGATTGAAAATGATCCAAAACCTACTAAAGAAATTCTGTCACCTTTTTTCAATGCTCCAGTTGTAGCACCAACAAATGCATCTAATGCTTTTTTCGCATCAGCTTTAGATAATCCAGCTCCGTCTGCCATTGCATCAATTAATTCTGCTTTGTTCATAATGAGTTGTTTTTTTAATGATTAATAATTAATTATCGGAACAAATATATCCGAATATCAATGCGAGTCAAGGTTTCATGCCTAAAAAGTACCAAAAATGTTAATAAATGAACGAATTTGTTAATAACTAGGCTGGAATCCCTGTAAAATATAGGCTTTATGTCATTTTTACCTTTAGCTTTTTAAGATAATGTGGTCGTAATGACTTTAATTTATTGCTGCGGATTTAGGCAAACAATCAAAATTATCACTTGTTTTACATTTAATGAGCAAAAAAGCAGTTGTAATTGGTGCAGGAATAGGGGGAATGGCTTCAGCTATTCGACTTGCACATTTAGGTTTTGAAACTTCTGTTTATGAATCTAATGCGGAACCAGGTGGAAAAGTCAATTCAAAGCATTTTGGCTCATATCGATTCGATATGGGACCATCAGTTTTTACAGAGCCACATTTAGTGGATGAGCTTTTATCGATTAATGGTGTGAGTAATTGTGATTTTGAATATCAAAAGCTTTCGATTTCATGTAACTATTTTTTTGACGATGGCACTAGAGTGGCATTGCCACACGGGCCGGAGAAGGTAGCAGAGGTTTTACATAAGGACTTGGGCGAAGACAAGAACAAAGTGCTTCGATTTTTGAATAAACTGAGAAGAAATTATGAAGCCGTATATCCCGTATTTATTTCGGCGTCATTACATAGATTCACGCAATGGATGAATGTTGGAATTTTTCGAGCCATTTCACGAATACCAAAATATGGCTTACTAAGATCCATGGATGCTGTGAATCGAGCTCAGTTTAAAAATCCAAAAACTGCTCAAATATTCAATCGTTTTGCGACATATAATGGAAGTAACCCGTACGAGGCTCCAGGCATGCTTAATATCATTGCCCATCTTGAATTAAATATTGGACCATATATACCAAAAGGTGGTATGGTATCCATTTCAAATCATTTATTTGAGCAGGCCAAATCAATGGGTGTTAAGTTCTATTTTAAACAAGCAGTTAATGAAATTCTACACAATAACAAAAGAATTGAAGGTGTGCGCATTGCAAATCAAAAAATAGATGCTGATGTAGTCATAAGCAACATGGACGTTCATAATACCTACAAAAAATTGTTGAATGGCTTTGATGGACCACAAAAAATACTATCTCAGGAGAAGTCGAGCTCAGCTATTGTATTTTATTGGGGGATCAAAAAAAAGTTTCCAGGTTTAGATGTACATAATATCTTTTTCTCCAATGAGTATGAAAATGAATTTCAGAAGATGTTTAAAGAGCATGAACTGAGTGATGATCCGACCATTTATATTCATATATCCTCCAAAGTAGAAAAGCAAGATGCTCCTGAATATGGAGAGAATTGGTTCGTGATGGTTAATGCACCAATAAATAAAGGTCAGGATTGGGAAATAATGAGAAAGCAGCTAAGACAAAACATCTTGTTGAAGCTTAGTAGAATATTAAAGGAGGATATTGAGTCCTTGATTGAAATAGAGGAGTACACAGATCCTTCAAGGTTGGAGCAAATGTATACAGGAATGCATGGATCCATCTATGGAAATTCATCGAATAGTAAAATGTCTGCCTTTTACAGGCATCCAAATTTTTCCAATCAGCTTAAAGGCCTCTATTTTTCTGGTGTTACTGTGCACCCAGGAGGGGGAATACCTTTAGCCATAAATAGTGCAAAGATTATAGAAAAGTGTCTCAAAAGAGACTTTAATTTGGTTTAACGCAATTGAATCTCTGGAATGTTTTCATTCTGAGACATGATTTTCCTTGCATTTTTAATAAATAAATTCATCCGTGACCTATTGGTCTCATTCATTATTTTTTTGTCGTTTTCATAAAGATTACAAGGAATGATTTCATAACTTTTTTTCCCGTTGATATTTGGTTTGTGTACCCAAATAAGGTGATATCCGGGTTCTCTGATTTCTACTTTATTTCCCTCTTTAACAAGTTTGAGTTCCAGCATCATTCCCCCATCAGTATTAACACTGGCTTGATTTGACACAAAATTACCCAGAGAATATGCGATTAATTGATTTTCATCTTTCTTCCAAATCGCCTTTTGAATCACATGTGGATGACCTCCTATGACCATATTAGCGCCTTTATCAAGAAGAAATTGGGCGATTTTTATTTGATTTTTATTGGGAGAAGTTTGGTATTCCATTCCCCAATGTGTGACCACTATGAGTTGATCAAGATTTTCACGCTTTGTGTTTTCAATATCTAATCTCATTTGGGCCGTATCGATATAGTTCACAATTGTAGGTTTTGCCGCTTTCAAACCATTGGTGCCATAGGTATAATTTAGTACACCTACCCGAATACTTCCTTTTCTTAAAATTAATAGGTTATTATGTTTTCTCTCTGTTGGGTTCCGAAATGTGCCTGTATGAGGAATCTGCAGAGAGTCAAGCACCTTAAGCGTTCTTATAATTCCGCTTTTTCTGCGGTCAACTGAGTGGTTGTTTGCCGTAACTAATACGTCTATTCCATTTTCTTTACATGATTTTGCTAAAGCATCAGGGGAAGAAAATTGTGGGTACCCAGAATATGGAGGCCCAGCCAATGTTACTTCAAGGTTTGCAATAGTAATATCTGCTCGATCGATAATCGGTTTAATTTTCTGAAATACTGGATCGTAATTGTAGCTTTTGGTTTTGGAATTATATGCTGCTTCTATTTGTCCACCATGTCCCATAATGTCTCCAATAAAAATTAGAGATAATGAATCTTGGCTGAAAAAGGCAGGAAATGTTAGGAAAAAGACAAAAACAATGCTGATTACTTTCATATGAATCTATTTTCATGAGAAAAATAGTATTTTAATCGCATTTTGAATGCCTTAGAACGCTTTTTATCAAATTTTAGTAAATAACTTATGCCAATACATAGAGAAGATTTTTTATCTCATCTTGAAAAAATCATAGACAAAAAAGTTTTAGCTTCTCGCAAATATTTGGAGTCAATAGAGGGTTCCATTCATTCAGAATCTAAAAGTACAGCAGGGGATAAGCACGATACATCTCGGGAGCTCATGCAGCAAGAGCGTAATAAAGCGGCTCAAAACTTGAGTAATCAATTGGCCATGCAAAAGACATTAATTCAATTGAAGCTTATTGATGCAAATGTTGCTATTGGGTTTGGAAGTTTAATTGAAACCCAGGATCATGTCATATTTATAGGTTTGGCTTTGGGTAAAATAAATTATTTAAATCGAGAGATCATATGTATTTCACCTTTATCCCCGCTTGCCAGATCCCTTGAGGGAATGCAAGTAGGGGAGGTTTGTACTTTTAATCAAGTCGTCTACGAAATAAAACAGCTTTTAAAATAAAAAAGTGAGGACGGGCCTCACTTTTTTATCATTTAAATTTTAACGGTAGGTTAAATTTAAAACAAAACACATATTAACTAAACAAACTGTATGGTTATACTGATGTTAAAGCTAAAGGTTACAATTGAATGTGTTTTTTAATTTTATCTTAAAACATTTAAATGTCCTGTAGCGAACTTTAAGGGTTCACCTGCGGCTTCTTGGTATTCAAGTTTGTAGGTGTAAGTTCCATCAGGAACGTTTTTATTTTTATAGGTACCATCCCATCCAACGCGAATATCGTGTGATTCCCAAATTAAGGTTCCCCATCGATTAAATATCAATAGTGTAAAGTTTTCAAATGAAATTCCTTCTGCTACTACAAACCATGTTTGGTTGTGCTCATTATTATCAGGAGAGAATGAATTGGGTATATAAATATTAATTTCTGGCTCTTCATAGCAAGGTTCAAAGGGATCTGACAATACAATTGAACTTGATGCTTCACAAGTATTGGCGTCAGTAACCAGCACATCAAAAATACCTGCATATAGGTTTTGAATTGAGCTCAGTGTATCTCCATTATTCCATTCAATTGTAAATGGAGGTGTACCAGAACTTATTACAATTTCTGCCGAGCCTGAATTTTCTCCCAAACATAGTGGATCTTCACCTGATATTGAAATGGCAGGTACAGGCCAAGTCGTAACAATCAACTGATCAGTTGCTGTACAGCCATTGTTATCCTCCGCGATTACGATATAGGTATTGATGCCTTCAGGGCTTGTAAAGCTTTCACCATTTGATACTCCGTTACTCCAAGTGTAAGTGGAAGCACCTGAGGCATTTAGTATGATTTCTTCTCCAGAACATATGAAAATATCTGAACCTGCATCAAGGGTAGTAAGAGCATTTATCGTTAAATCAAGTGTCACTATACTATCACAGCCTGATATTGTGGAAAGCACATAAGTGGCCGTATTGTTATCACTGGTATA
>WTIB01000336.1:0-2746 GCA_011522905.1 Crocinitomicaceae bacterium
TGTAGGAAATGTTGAAAAAGCGCTTGCGGAAATCGGAGTTTACTATGTACAAAAGAAATATGAGATAAATGATAACGAAGATGGTAAAATGATTACTGAAGCAAATCTTAAAAGTTCAGCGATTTTTAAAGACGACTACTTAGAGTATAGATTTAAAGATTATCAGCAGGATCCAAATGTAACTGCATGGATTTTGACTCTAAGAAATGGATTGAGCGAATTTGTTAACGAAACAAGAGGTCAGCAGAGATGGAGAAATGTAACGGAGGATGAAAATGCTGGAAGATTGAACTATCGAAAAGATGATTACATCAATTATTTAGATGGCGACCTAGAATCTTCAATTTATTACAACAATCAAAAAACAATTGAAGATATAAATGCAGGTAAACGAGATCCTAAAATGTCTGTATACCAGAGTGAATTTGAAAACTACGACTTGCAAGGTAAAGAAATCAATTCAGGTGTTTCTGGATGGCCCACTACTCTAATATCTGATAAATCAAGAGTTTATAAAGGTGGTTCATGGGCAGATCGCGCTTACTGGTTGTCACCAGGTAATAGAAGGTTCCTGGATGAAGATAAGGCCACTGCTTTAATTGGATTCCGATGTGCAATGGACCGTTTAGGAAGCTCTAGAGCAAATTCTAAAAAGAAAAAGAAATAAGATTTAATTATATTTCACAAAAAGTCCGCCGCTGTGCGGACTTTTTTTTTACATATTTGTACATGAATAATTTGTTTTCATTATTGGGTGAAACTTCTGGTGTTTGCACAGACACTCGAGAAATTCGTCAAAATTGTCTTTTTATCGCTTTAAAGGGAGATAATTTCAATGGAAACGAATTTGCCAATCAAGCCATAAATAATGGAGCAAAATACGCTATTGTTGATGATAAAAGTAAAGCAAACGATAAAAATATTTTCTACGTACCTAGCGGACTTGTTTTTCTTCAAAAATTAGCCAACCATCACCGAAATACTTTTGATATTCCAGTTATCGGAATTACAGGCAGTAATGGAAAAACAAGTACAAAAGAGCTTATTCAAACGATACTATCAAAACAATTTAATGTTCTATACACCATTGGAAATCTGAATAACCATATTGGAGTGCCTTTAACCTTACTTCGAATGAATAATACTCATGATATCGCTATAATTGAAATGGGGGCTAATCAACCTAACGATATTGAAGAATTATGTTCTATTGCCGATGTAAATGCTGGAATAATTACAAATATTGGTAAGGCACACCTTGAAGGATTTAAAAATTTAGAGGGCGTTATAAAGACAAAGTCTCAATTGTATAAGGCTGTTCAGAAAATCGGTGGTACTTTGTTTTATAATCAGGATGATTCAATCTTGAAGGATTTACTTTCTGATAAAACAAAAAATTACTCTTATGGTGTATCTGACGCAAATGTGCGTGGAGAATTACATGAATTAACGCCATACATTAAAATGAGTTGGTCAAAAGAGGGCTACTCCTCCCCTATCATTGAAACAAAAATGATTGGAAAATATAATTTCTATAACTTTTTAGCGGCAATATGTATAGGCAACCATTATGGTATTTCTGAAAAGAATATTTCTGAAGCAATCGCTGAATATCTTCCAGATAATAATCGCTCACAAGTACAAAAAACAAATAAAAACACTTTGATTATTGACTGTTACAATGCGAATCCGACAAGTATGTCATTAGCGCTTGAAAGTTTTAATTTAATCGAACATCCAAAAAAAATAGCCATAATTGGAGACATGCTTGAGTTAGGACCTGATGGTATAGAAGAGCATAAAAAAGTAATTGATTACTGTGTAAACAATGAAATCCCTTTTTTCACCATCGGTTCTTTATTTCGTTCGATAAATGAGGCAGGATTCATTAACACAAGTGAAGTGGAGGAAATATTGTCAAATCTTGAGGATTGTTTAATTCTACTAAAGGGTTCAAGAGGAATACGACTCGAAAAGCTTATCCCTATTCTTTGAATTACCTGATTAGAGAAATATGACCTACAACGTGATGTCGCTCTTCTGAGTATTTTCGTTTATACAGAATGCGATAAGTGTACGTGCCTACTTGACACGCTTTACCCTTATATGTACCATCCCACGTATTCATAAAATCTTTCGCTTCAAAAATCATTTCTCCCCACCTATTGTAAATCTGAACTTCAAAATGATTTTCATCAATACTTGTAGAATATGTAGGGAACCAAGTATCGTTTAAACCATCGTTATCAGGTGTAAACGAATTAGGTGCAAAAATAACGGCATCATGATCCACAAATATCATTAACTGTAAACTATCTATGCATCCAAATTCAGATATACCATATAAAGTTACAGGGAAAAATTCTTCATCATCAATATCGAACTCGTGAGGACCGGGATAGAATACAAGAGAATCTGTTGTGCCATCACCATAATCCCAAATATAATCAACAGCATTCGTCGAATTATTGGTAAAATCAACCTCTGATGATCCAAATGAAACTTGACTAGTTGATACCGAGAAATCCACGTTAGGGCTGGGAAGTACACAAATAAGATCCTCCATAGTCGTAGATGCGGTACAACCGTAAGGCGTTCCCATAGATAAATTTATATCATAACAGCCTTCATCCCAAAAAGTAAAACTAAAACCAGAACATTCATTCATAGTTGTAATACCATCAATATCCCAAACGCAATCAAATGCATTATCTGTTGTATTCGTGAATACCACATTCATCGGAGG
>WTIB01000336.1:2846-6291 GCA_011522905.1 Crocinitomicaceae bacterium
CACAATCCTATATCGGATACATCAATAAAGGGCTGATCTGTTACAGTTACCACTGCCGAAACAGAAGGGCTCGTACAATTGTTCAGCTCGTAATAAACTGTATAATTCGAAGTAACTGTCGGACTCACCTCCAAACTTGCAGTCGTTTCTGCAAATCCAGACCAAGTGTATACGCCACCCGGTGTTGATGGAATAGCAGTCAATATACCTGAATCACCATTACAAATACCGATATCATCCAACACAATAGAAGGGATTTCATTAACAATTAGCTCTGCAGATTGAATCTCACTCGTACAACCATTTAATGTGTAGCTTACATTATAGGTAACATTTGTGTCTGAGGAAATGGTTATACTAGATGTTGTAAATCCACCAGGGAACCAATTAAAGGTTCCTCCATTCTCTGAAGGGTAAGCTGTTAGTGTTCCCACATCTCCTTCACAAATAGCGACATCAGGAACAACTAATAATGGAGTAGGTATCACTTCTACATTAAAGTAAACCGTATCAGATGGACATCCATCTAAGGTATAAATTAGTCCAAAGTCAGTGTCCACCATCGGATAGACGGTAATACTTGAAAGTGTTTCATTATTTGGGAGCCATTCAAAAGTACCCCCAGGAAGTGATGAAGATCCATTTAAAACTGCCGGTTGTGTAGAACAAATTAAATCATCTCCACTTATTGATGCAACAGGAGTTGGTAAGACAGAAACTGTTGAAACAGCTGTATTACTAACACAACCATTAAGTTCATAGTCTACCGAGTAAAAGTTATTTGAATTCGGAGAAACAACAACCATAGAATCAGTTCCTAGCCCCTGTGACCAAAAATAAGTACCTCCAGGTTGATCTGTTTCAGCTATCAGTGTAATTGAATCTCCAGAACAGATTACCTCTGAGTTCACTGTGAGAACTGGATTGGGTAGATCCAAGATGAATATTGAATCTATTCCTGGACAGCCATTGGAGCCCAATCCTTGAACATAATACATTCCTTCGTCAATTACTGTATAATTTTCACCCAAAACGAGCCCGTTCATCCATTCATAAGACTGCCCCCCAATTGCCTCCAGTTCAATGGATGAAAGGTTACAGTCCATTGTATCGGTTCCTGTCATATTTACAATGTCTATGTTCGGAGTGATAAAGTCTTCAGTTATTATAATAGATGCCATATTTTCACATCCATTTAGTCCAACACCAGTTACCTCATAAATACCAGCAGTGTCTATCATTATGGAATTAGACGTTCCGAGAGAATTATCCCATACATATGATAAGCCTCCACCAGCATTCAGCTGAATAGTAGGATGAATACAATTTAACTCATCGGAGGAATTGGTAGTATTAACAATAGAAATGGTAGGCAAGGAATAATCTTCAAATATTGTAATGTCCATCTGAAGTGGGCAATCATTGGAATCAATATAACTCACAATATATGTACCTGCCATATTAAATTCATTAACTGAAGAATTTGGTGTTAAACCTCCTGACCAAATATAATTTGAACCCCCGAAAGCTTCGACAGAAACTAAATTAACATTACAATTTAATGTATCATTACCGGTAGTATTTTCTATATATGAAGGTTCAGCACTTAAAGTTTCTATTACAACTGAAATGTGGGTTTGCTCACAGCCATTATCATCCGTGACAAGTGCCTCGTAGAAACCAGCTACTACGCTTGTAAGGTCTTCAGAAAAAATTGTGTCATTCCAAACCACATTATATGTACCCACTCCACCTGAAATATCGATATCAACTGACCCAGTTCCATTTGGACAAAGTACATTCTGAATATCACTTAATACTTCAATAGCGTCAGGTTCGGACAAAATTGAAATCTCAGAATTCATACATCCATTTTCATCAATAATTCCAAATTCATACGTTCCTGATGGTAAATTAAACTGATTATTACTGCTATAAATTGAGTTATCGATTTGATAACCAATATTTCCATTTCCTGAGGCAATAACATTAACCAATGCACTATCTCCATTACACAATATATCATCAATACCATTAATCGAAACCACCTGAGGCAATTCATAAACTTCCACATTAATTTGTGCGGTGAAAGAGCATTGATTGGGATCAGGAGTAAAGGTGAATGTCTGAATACCGGTCATCGAAGAATCAATGGTTCCTGACCACGTCCCTGTATATCCATTCAATGAAACGGAAGGTAAAGTAGGCGCAGTAGTGTTTTGACAAATAGGTCCAATTGGATCAAAAACAGGGATTTCGTTAATGTGATTTAAAATATAGGGTATATCGGTAAATGTATTCCAATCATTAGCAAAAGCAATAGAAAGAGGATTACCAGGCGTTGAGGCACTACCGGGTATATTCTGCCATTGACTATTGAGCTGTTTCCAATTTGAAATTCCGCCCCATGAACCATCAGCAAGCTCATCAAAATAAATATTTAAATCAACACTCGAGTTTCCTATAGTGCGGTTGATTTGATGATAATATAGTGGGTTTAGATTACATGTAGTCGTATCATAGAGGCTTCTGTCATAGCCTTCAAGTGTTGCATCAAGATTAGCCAATCGAGCAGTGAAAGTATTGGAGCTAATGTCCAATGGTTTAATTTCTACTGGTCTGTAACGTAAAACCCCTTGACTCGACCCAACAGGAAATAAATAATGATCAACTTGATTAGTTTTTCTTGACAAGAACCCACCATTTAAAGAAGAAACAAAGCCTGATGTTCTGATTATCGAATTTAAATCCTCATTTTCCACATTAAACGAATAGGTCTCTGTTTGAAGCTCTAAATGCTTTAAATCAAGAATTCCCTCTGAAAATGCATTGATTTCCTGGGTCTTCAATCCCGAACCATCAAGAGTGATATTAAAAAAATGTGATTCGGATGTACCACTGATCAACTGGTTACCTCCTTCGAAGAAAACGGTACCTAAATTGGAATCAAATCCTAGGTTATTAAACCAATTCCCGAGGAGTCTCACATGACCATTTACAATAAGTGCGGCATCATTCGTAATGTCTTCTGTAACATATAATTCTGCTTGAGAACTTATTGTTCCATCTACATCTAGTACTCCATTGGTTCCATTTAAAACGCTTCCATTAACATAAACAAATGAACCAGGCTCAGCATTAATGAAACCACCATTATTTTCCAATACCTGACCTATGGCTGAAGATTCAACCAAACATAGGAGAAGAAAAAATATTTTTAAATACTTATTCATTTATCTTATTGCTTGAATCTAAAATCAATTCTCACTTTTACTTTACCATCTATTGTATCTTCTAAAGCCTTTCCAATCACCCACTCTGATGTAGTTGATTTTAATGCTTTTCCATCTTCTCCAACAGTGACAAAGTCACCATTAAGAATATTACCATTACTTGAGTCAATATCAATAAATACGATACCTTCTGTCCTTATAACAAGGTCACC
>WTIB01000146.1 GCA_011522905.1 Crocinitomicaceae bacterium
ATCCGATTGATCATTTTCTTGCGAAAAACAGATGCTTCCGATTAAGTAAAATGAAAATAGGGCTATGGTTTTAATCATTATTCTGAAAATTGGACATGTCGTTATATCTTATTACGAAAATAATTAAAATAGTTTCATTTCCAGAGGAGGCCTTATTTAGAATCATTTTAAATTAATATTTATCGGGTTCTTTTTGTCATAAAAGTGTCATATAAACAATGAATCTTGGTAATTTTGCCCCTGGTAAAATGTATGTACATAGTTTAAATTTTGACCAATTTAGTTCACATTTCATGAAAATAACTAATACACAACGGGTTAAGAGTATAAAGTCTCTATTCATGGGAATACTCTTATTAGCGTTTCTATCGTTATCCCCATCATATCATTCTCAAGGTGAAGCCATTTTTAAGGCGAAATGCGCAACTTGTCATGCCGTTTTTCAAAACGGGACAGGACCAAAACTTTACGGTGCTGTTCAAAGATGGGAAGATGCCGGGGAAGGAGATTTAATATACGAATGGGTAAGAAATAATGCGGCTTTAAGAGCAAGCGGAAAGTCCAAAAGAGCTGCTGAAGTTTTTGCGGAGTACAAAGGTAGTGTAATGACTGTTTTTGCCGATTTGACAGACGAACAAATAGGTTCTATTTTCGAGTGGGTAGATTCACAAGACCCAAATGCATCAAGTGGCGGCGCAAATCAGGCTGGAATAGTAGCCGGAGAGACTGAGGAAGAAGAAGGTGGAACACCGTGGACTTGGATTATTTTGGGTACAATGTTTGTAGTTATTATCATGGCTGTTAGTGGCGTCCGCAGACAATTAAAAATTGCAACCAAAGAAAGTAGTGAAGAAACAGATTCCTTAACGTACATTGAAGAATTTAAGACCTGGGCTTGGAAATATAGACTTTATGTGGGTATTGTATCCTTGGTAATTGTTCTTTCTCTATTTGTAGGATTGTTCAAAATGTTATACAGTATAAACGTGATGGAGAATTATCAGCCCTCTCAGCCCATTGCTTTTCCACACGATGTTCATGCCGGAATCAATGGCATTGATTGTAAGTATTGTCACAATTCGGTTACCAAATCAAAATCTGCCGGAATACCATCGGTAAATGTATGTATGAATTGCCATAAAAAAATCAATGGTGAAGGAAAGGAATATCAAGGTGAAATAGAAAAGATTTATGCTGCAGCAGGATGGGATCCTAGTATGGGACCTTCTGGCGCATACACAGGTAAAACATCACCAATTGTGTGGAATAAAGTTCATAATTTACCAGACCACGTTTATTTCAACCACTCTCAACATGTAGTAGTTGGAGGTCTAGATTGTAAGCAGTGTCATGGAGATATGACGAAAATGAAAGAGACTGTAAAAGTCCAGCCACATGGTGAATTAAATAAAATCCAAGAAAATATTGACAGTCAAATTGAATTTACTAAGCCTACTTTAACTATGGGTTGGTGTATCGAATGTCATAATCAGTCTGGGGTTAAAATTGCGGGTACAGATAACGCATATTATACAGAAATTCACAACAGACTTAAAAAGAATGATTATAGCTTATTGAATAGCTACAATGATGATGGTAAAGTTACAGTGAAAGAGCTTGGTGGTTGGGAATGCTCCAAGTGTCATTATTAATTGAAAATTTTCTATTGTAAGGATAAGAAGTATGGCAAATACGAAAAAATATTGGAAAGGAATTGAAGAATTGAATGAAACGAAGTCCTTTCGAGATTCAAAAGAATCTGAGTTTCCACAGTCAAGTTCAATTGAGAGTTTTTTAGCTGATGAAAAATTAGGCGAATCATCAACAGGTCGTCGAGATTTTTTAAAGTTTCTTGGTTTTTCTGTCGCTGCTGCAACGGTGGCTGCCTGCGAAGCTCCGGTTATTAAAGCGGTTCCATATGTAATGAAACCAGAAAATGTAACACCAGGTATGCCCACTTGGTATGCATCTACATATTATGACGGTTCTTCATACGCAAGCATACTTGTAAAGACAAGAGAGGCTCGTCCTATTTTTATAAAAGGTAACAAACACTTTGGGTTCACCAGTGGATCTGTTTCTCCTTCAATTATTGCCTCTGTTCTTGGGGTTTATGATAGTGAAAGAATTCAGCACCCATTGAAAGGTGGAAAAAAATCTACTTGGAAAACAGTCGATAGTGAGATTTCAAAAGCAATTAAAGATGCCAATCGCGTTGCGTTAATTTCGAATACAATTATTAGTCCTGCTTTGCAAAGTGCAATTGCAGATCTAAAGACAGCTGTGAATGGTGAATTTAACCATATACAGTATGACCCAATTTCATATTCAGCAATTAGAAAAGCGAATGAGTTAAATTTTGGAAAATCATTTATTCCAAGCTATGATTTCTCAAAAGCAAAAACAATCGTTGGTATTAATGCAGACTTTTTAAGTACATGGTTACTCCCTACTGAGTTTGCATCACAATATGGCGAGAAAAGAAATCCTGATAATAACGGAGATTGGATGTCTAAGCATTTTCAGTTTGAGTCTGTCATGAGTGTTACGGGTTCGAATGCAGATTATCGTGCGATGACAAAACCTTCAGAGGAAGCTAATGTGCTGAAATACATTTTGGCTGGAGTAAAGGGCATGTCAAGTACAATAAAGCTTTCCTCAACTTTAAAGAAAACGGCTGACCTTGCCATTCAGTCATTATTAAAAAGCAGAAATGAATCTTTAGTGGTTTGTGGAACAAACAACACAGGTCTTCAGCAGTTGGTGAATGAAATTAATCACCACAATAAATCTAATGGTACTACAATATTATTGGATAATGAGTTGAACCTTTTTCAATCGGAAGATGCCAAATTGCTAGAATGTGTCAAAGGAATTTCTGCTGGGGCATATGATGTTGTATTGTTTTACAATTCAAATCCAGCATATACCTTACCCAAAGACGATCTTAAGAAGGCTTTAAAAAATAAAAAAGTGAAAGTTACTGTTTCTTTGAACTCTCATTCTGATGAAACAGGAGCTTTATGTTCATACAATTGTCCGGACCATCATGCTCTTGAGTCTTGGGCTGATTTCCATCCGAAATCCAATCACTATGCTTTGGCACAACCGACAATTAGGCCATTACATAATACAGCATCTGCATTGGAATCTTTTTTGGTTTGGTCTGGAAAAGCGGAACGTGGAGGAAAAGATTCAACAGTTGCTTATGACAAAATTAAAGAGACTTTCTCGAGTTTAAGTACTGCAGATTTTAATATGGTCATGCACAATAGCTGTGTAGAGCTTCAGCAACCAATGTTGGAAGATTCGATGTCATTCAGCGCTGCTCCATATGCCTCAATGCCAAGTACAGGAAAAGGAACAGAGGTGATATTATATCAAAAAACAGCAATTGGTATTGGAAATAATGCCAACAATCCATGGTTGCATGAATTGCCTGACCCAATTTCAAAGGTAACTTGGGATAACTACATTACAATGAACCCTGTTGAGATGACAAAAGCTGGTTATAAAACCACTTATGATCAAGAAAATGGTCTGTCATTGGCGAAAATTACTGTTAATGGTATTTCAAAAACGCTTCCTGTTTATCCTTTACCAGGTCAAGCACCAGGTACAGTGGGAGTAGCATTGGGTTATGGAAGAGGAGAAAATGGAGAAAAAATTGGAAAGTCAGCATATCAAACAGCTGAATATGGTGGTCATGAGGTGACAGAGAAAGGAAAGCCAAAACCAATTGGCGCGAATGTATTCCCGATGTTGTCAATAGATAATGAGGAGTTTAATTACTCAAATTCAGGAAAGGTTTCAAAGGTTGAAGGCGAGTATATTATTGCTGCAACACAAATTCATCATACAGTGATGGGACGTCATTCAATTGTTCGTGAAACAACAAAAGAAATCTATGATTCCAAAGGCAAAGAAGCATATAATCCCGCACATACCCTACAAACATTGGATGATGATTTAAATCATGTTGAAAAACCTGTGAGTGAGTTTGATATTTGGGATGCGCATCCTGTTGAAAATGTTGGACACCGATGGGGAATGTCAATTGATTTGTCTTCATGTATAGGATGTTCAAATTGTTTGGTAGCTTGTCAATCTGAAAATAATGTTCCAGTAGTAGGAAAAGATGAGGTTCGAAGGGGTAGAGAAATGCACTGGCTAAGAATTGATAGGTATTTTGCTTCGGATGAAGAGGCAGCTGTTGGTACGAAGAAGAACAAAAAGTCCTTTTCATATGACCAAGCTGAAATTGCTGCTTTAAATCCAAAGGTCGTGCACATGCCAATGATGTGTCAGCACTGTAATCATGCTCCTTGTGAAACTGTCTGTCCGGTTGCGGCAACAACTCATAGTAATGAGGGATTAAATCAAATGACATATAACAGATGTATCGGAACGAGATATTGTGCAAACAACTGTCCATACAAGGTGAGGAGATTCAACTGGTTTAATTACCCATCCTACAAGAAATTTACGGAAATCAATCCTGCTCAAGACGACCTTGGAAGAATGGTATTGAACCCTGATGTGACGGTGAGGTCAAGAGGTGTAATGGAGAAATGTTCATTCTGCGTTCAAAGAATTCAAGCAACCAAATTGAAATCCAAGATTGAAAAAGTACCAGTAGCTGATGGAGAATTTTCTACAGCATGTGCTGATGTATGCCCAACGAACGCAATAGTTGTTGGAGATTGGAACGATGTGAATTCAAAAATTAGAAAAAGTTCTGAAGACAAAAGATCTTATCAGGCACTTGAAGAAGTTGGTATCAAACCAAACGTATGGTATAAAGTTAAAGTTCGTAATGAGCAAAATGATTTGCTTGCCAAATTGCAAGTAGAGAAGAAGTCTCATCATGGATCAAATAATAAACATCATTAAGAAAAAACAGTATGCAAAAGGAAGCTGCAATAAGAGAACCACTCATACTCGGTCACAAAACCTATCATGACATTACAGAAGATGTCTGTAGGCCAATAGAGGATAAAGCACCTAAAATGTGGTACATTCTATTTGGGATAGCCTTAATTATTGGCTTGTATGGTGTAGGATGTATATTATACTTACTAGGTACAGGAGTTGGAGTTTGGGGATTAAACAAGACCATTGGTTGGGCATGGGATATCACAAACTTTGTATGGTGGGTTGGTATCGGACATGCCGGAACCTTAATCTCGGCCGTTTTATTGTTGTTTCGTCAAAAATGGAGAATGGCAATTAACCGCTCTGCCGAAGCAATGACAATTTTCGCGGTATTCATGGCAGGGCTATTCCCTCTTATTCACATGGGTAGATTATGGGTAGGATATTGGGTGCTCCCAATTCCAAATCAATTTGGGTCATTATGGGTGAATTTCAACTCCCCTCTTTTATGGGATGTATTTGCCATATCGACTTACCTTTCTGTTTCATTGGTTTTTTGGTACATTGGATTGATTCCTGATTTTGCAACAATCAGAGATAGAGCTAAAAAACCCTTATCAAAGAAGATGTATTCAATACTATCGTTTGGATGGTCAGGAAGAGCCAAGCATTGGAATCGTTTTGAGCTTGTTTCTCTCGTTTTAGCTGGTCTTGCAACTCCACTTGTATTCTCTGTACACTCGATAGTATCCTTCGACTTCGCCACATCTGTCATTCCTGGATGGCACACGACAATATTCCCTCCATATTTCGTTGCGGGAGCGGTATTTTCAGGCTTTGCAATGGTACAAACTTTATTGTTGATCATGAGAAAAGCAATGAGTCTTGAAGCATATATTCATACCAAACACGTTGAGTATATGAATATCGTAATTATGGTAACTGGATCTATTGTTGGAACAGCGTACATTACGGAATTATTCATATCCTGGTATTCGGGAGTAGAATATGAAGCTTATGCATTTATAAATAGAGCAACAGGTCCATATTGGTGGGCATACTTTGCCATGATGACCTGTAATGTGATTTCCCCTCAGTTGATGTGGTTCAGAAAGTTAAGAAGAAGTCTACTGTTTACATTCTTTATCTCAATAGTCGTAAATATAGGAATGTGGTTTGAGCGTTATGTAATTATAATGACATCACTGCACAGAGATTATTTACCATCTTCTTGGAGTATGCATTATCCAAGTCCAATTGATATTGGTGTTTATATTGGTACGATTGGTTTGTTTTTTACATTCTTCTTGTTATTTGCTAGATTCTTCCCAGTATTGGCCTTGAATGAAATTAAATCAATTTTGAAAGGATCAGG
>WTIB01000211.1 GCA_011522905.1 Crocinitomicaceae bacterium
GGAATTGAATGGGGTATTGAGCAGTCAAAAGAGCTTGTTAAAGAGGGAGCGCCTTGTATCCATTATTACACCATGTCAAATTCTGATGCAGTAAAAGAAATCGCATCAAAAATATTTTAGATGAAAGTTAGATCTCTTTTCCTTTTTGTTTTCATTATAAACCTAACGACTCATTTATTTGCGCAAAATATTGAAAAAAATAAAATACTCATTATTGGTCAGTTTGACCGCCCCGATGAAAGGTATGCTATTGAAGTTACATTAACGGAATTATTTTCAAAACAAGGATTAATAGCTATACCATCGTTAAACATATTAAAGCAAGGTTCTGATCCTTTAATTTTAGCCTCGGATACCCTTCAGCAGCTATTACTTAAAAAAGACATTAATACCTACCTTATTGTGAATGTAAGAGGTTATGATCGTAGATTTAAACCCAGTGAAACTGAGCTTTCATTGAGTGAAATGCTGGGAAGAACAAGCATTTATCATATTTATAGAGAAGAAGCTACTTCCGTAAGTTTAGAGTTTACCTTTTTTAAAGAAAACAAAATTGTTTTTAGAGATATTTTAAAATGTGGCAATATATCCGATAGAGATTCAGTACTCAAAAGAATACAAAAAAAGCTTCCAAAAAGAATGTATCGGAAATGGCCTAAATCCTAAAAATTACCTGACCTAAACTTTTTGTCAAATTTCATATCACTTGGATCTCCATAAGCTCCACACTTGGGAACCCGTTCAAATAATTTGATGAATTTGACACGAAATAAGATCGGCCAGTATTGTGATGAAAACCAATTCAATTGAGCATTGAATCCGTTCCACTGATGAATACCAACTAGAGGCATTTCAACAGCAGGTATCATCATCCATGCCCTGTTAAATCGAATCCCAATTCCAAGACTGTAATGAAATTGTAAATTATATTGTCCTTGAAAATTGTGAGGCAATGCATAATCAGTATAGCTATCGTTGTACACTTGATTACCTTGAGACTGTGTATAATCAAAATTAAACCCAAAGGCATTATCGATAAAATGTTTTCGGGCCTTATCAATTTTCTTTTTACCATAGTAAATCAGTGAATGCGCAGAAACACGAGCAAAAATGGAGTTGTTCTGAAATTCTCCTATTCCCGAGGAAGTTGATATAAGCTCATTGGAACTATTAAAACGATCAATTGTTGTTGACTCTTTTCCAGCAAAAACTTTGTACCCTAACCCCCAATCAAAATAATCGATAATGCGACTTTTTTTCAAAAATTTTATTGGAATTCCCGTCCATTTTGGAAAGTGCGCAAAACCAAGCTCAGCAAAATACCCTAATTTTCCTTCGGGAGTCACTTGATATACACCTCGCCCCGTCCCGGATGACAATTCACCATTCAGCTCTTTTGATGGAATTAGATAGCTTACACCAACGTTGAATTGGATTCCGTCATTAACCACTACCAAATAATCATTATCCTTACTTGATTTTTTAAATGCCCCCTGAGCTGAAATCGCAAATGCGCTTAGTAAAAAGATGGAAATGCATAAAATTTTCATAATTCAAAGTTAAAAGATTTACTCTTTTCAGCCATTTTGACCATTATCTCTTCGGTATCCCAAATTTCATCAATGTTTTCTGTTTGCATAACTTCCTCCATGATAGAATCCTGAATTTTACCTTGATTATACGCCACATGGTACGGTATATTACTAAAGGTGACTTGTGAATATAACGGAAGCCATTTATTAGGATACAGTTTTGTGTATTTTGCTTCAATTTTCTTTCGTAATAAAAAGCGTTCATCTGCCACATAATCCCTCATCTCATA
Organism: Crocinitomicaceae bacterium; assembly: GCA_011522905.1. Classification (GTDB taxonomy): domain Bacteria; phylum Bacteroidota; class Bacteroidia; order Flavobacteriales_D; family Crocinitomicaceae; genus UBA952. The sequence continues at coordinate 1,823 of WTIB01000211.1, forward strand.
GTAATTATCTAAGGAAAGATCCTGCAAGGCATCACCATCTTTTTTTCTTGTTTCGTTATATTCTTTAAAAACCGCTTCCCAATCCTCATTATGCTTATTCATTAGGTCATTTAAGACAGTACAATCCTCAAATCCTGAGTTCATTCCTTGTCCATAAAAAGGCACTGTTGCGTGAGCAGAATCTCCCATCAATGCAACTTTTCCATGGGTCCAAGGATAGCATCTTATGATGGCCAATGAAGACAATGGATGGTCCTGCCAAGCTTCTCCAACGGTTGGCATCATTTCGTAAAAATCTGGAAAAACATCCTTAAAGAACTGGTCTACGTCATCCTTCGAATTCAATTTATCAAAAGCATATTTGTGATTTTCATGTGGCATGAATAAGGTACATGTAAAAGAACCATCCTCATTTGCAAGAGCAATCATCATGAAACGACCTCTGGGCCATATGTGAAGGGCATTTTTATCCATCTTATATGAACCATCTTCATTTGCCGGAAGAAGTACTTCTCGGTATCCGTCCTCAATGAAATGCTGACTATAATTGAATCTTGGTAATTTTTGCATGGAGTTATATCGGATTGCTGAAAACGCACCATCTGCAGCAAAAATCAAATCTGATTTGACCTTCAATTCTTCACCTGTATCCGTGTTTCGAATAAAGGCAATTGAATTTTCAAAATCAACTCTTTGACACTCATGGTTATAATGAATAGTGGCATTTCCGTGTTTTTCAGCAATATCCATCATCGTGGCATTGATTTTCCCTCTCGAAACTGAATAGATTGCCTCTCCCTCTTTTCCGTAGGGTTGATAAGTAAGTTGTCCGGATGTATCGTGCATTACACGACCACTCATAGGTATTGCGATTTCTCTAACTGCATCACCAACTCCGACTGCATCAAGGGCTTTCCAACCTCGAACGGACAGCGCCAAATTAATAGACTTTCCTGCCGATATCTCAGCTTTTCGAATATCAGAGCGACGCTCATAAATCGTAACCTTATAGCCTGCCCGTGATAAATATACAGCCCATAAAGAACCCACTAAACCTGCTCCAATGATTGTTACATTTTTTTCCATCTTGACTTATTTTCTCCAGTGTTTTGAATATGATGAATCAAAATAATCACTCTTATATCTTGTATCTAGTTTCTTATTTTGATACCGAACAATGAGTCTCCAAATTATGATTCCTGCAATTAAAATACCAATAGTTTGAACAGAAATATTGATGTAATCTGTCATGGTAGATAGTTCTCCCGAGTATTTTATTTTGATCATTTCTTGCTTAGTCATCATCTCGAATTCAATAACACTAAGTTAGTTAGATTGTTGTCTGAAAATATGACATTTTATACGAATTATTCACATCTCTGAATTCTTACCAAAATCAATGAACTTAAGGTTTCTTTTTAAACCGGCATATTTTGTTCTTTTCACCGCACTCTTTTTAAATAATTCATCATAAAACTCTTTGGACAGATCCTCCCATTCTTTTTTTGAAAGATTCAACAATTTTGGGTTCTGAAAACGACTTTCATTTGAGGGTTTGGAAAATCTATTCCATGGACAAACATCTTGACAAACATCACATCCAAATGCCCAATTGTCCATTTTGTCTTTGAATTCAGATGGTATAATTTCATCTTTGAGCTCAATGGTCAAGTAGGAAATACATTTCGAACCATCAATTAAATATGGCTCTAAAATAGCATCTGTGGGACATTCGTCTATGCATTTGGTACAAGTACCACAATAGTCTTTGATGGGTCCGTCTGGTTCAAATTGCACATCAATAATCATCTCAGCAATAAAGAAAAAGCTTCCCTCTCTGGGGTGAATTAAATTCGTGTTTTTTCCTATCCATCCCAAACCAGATTTTTGTGCCCAAACTTTATCCATTACAGGTGCAGAATCTACAAAAACACGACCATCAATATCTCCAATGAGTGATTTCGTATAGTCAAATAGTTCAAATAGGCGTTCTTTAATTATGAAGTGGTAGTCTTCACCATATGCATATTTGGATATTTTGGGGGCATCTGGATCCTTTTGTCTGTCTTTGGGCGAATAATTAAAAAGAAGGGAAATCACTGATTTAGCACCAGGCACGAGCTTTCTTGGATCTAATCTTAAATCAAAGTGATTAGACATGTAAGACATTTTCCCGTGGTAGTTTTGATTCAACCACGACTCTAGCTTTGAGGCTTCCTCCTCTAGAAACTCCGCTTTCGAAAACCCACAATAAAAAAAGCCTAATTCACTTGCCTTTTGTTTTATGTTCAATTTGAATGGAGTCGCATCCATCTCAAAAAAGATCTCCTTGTACAGAACCTCGACTTATTCCCAGATGTTCATAGGTTTTTTGGGTAGCCTTTCTTCCTCTCGGTGTACGCATAATGAAACCTTCCTGAATTAAAAATGGTTCATATACCTCTTCAATGGTACCCGCATTTTCGCCAATTGCTGTTGCCACAGTTGATAAGCCAACAGGACCTCCATTAAATTTCTCAACAATCGCCTTTAAAATTCGAATATCCATCTCATCTAAACCATTGGCGTCAACATTCAATGCTTTCAAGGCGACTTCTGTTATTTTCTCATCAATGACCCCACTACCCTTGATTTGAGCAAAGTCTCTTACCCTGCGCAATAATGCGTTACAAATTCGGGGAGTACCCCTACTTCTTCCCGCAATGATTGCAGCCGCATTATATTCTATTTGAATTTCTAATAATCTTGCAGACCTTTCAATAATCGCCGTCAAGGTTTCTGTATTGTAATATTCTAACCTTGAATTGATTCCAAATCTCGCACGCAATGGACTAGTCAGAAGACCTGATCGCGTTGTTGCTCCAATTAAGGTAAAGGGATTCAAATTAATTTGAACTGTTCGAGCATTTGGACCAGTATCAATCATTATATCTATAGCGTAATCCTCCATTGCGGAATATAGATATTCCTCAACCACCGGACTTAAACGGTGAATTTCATCGATAAAGAGCACATCTCCTGTAGCCAAATTGGTCAATAAACCAGCAAGATCCCCAGGCTTATCTAATACAGGACCACTCGTCACCTTACAACCTACTTCCATTTCATTGGCAATAATATTTGCCAGTGTAGTTTTACCCAATCCTGGAGGGCCATGTAACAAAACATGGTCTAAGGGTTCCTTTCTTAATTTGGCGGCTTTAACAAATATTTCTAGATTTTCAACTATACTCGGCTGACCTGCAAAATCAACTAACTTTTGTGGACGCAGTACTTTATCAAACTCTTTTTCAGAATTATTTTCGGCTTCCTCTTTATAATCAAATGAATCTTCCACTTTGGACTTTTAACAAATTTACAAAAGCAAATGACACCAATCGCAGAATCAAAAAAGGAAAGTTTAACTTCCTTTTTGAAACGCTTCAAGCATCAAAGCCATATCATCAAACATAAAATCTGCAACGACCAATCTTGGCTCTACAACATGTGTTTTTTCCGGTATACAGACTACCTTCATTTTAGCGGACATACCTGAAATTACCCCATTCAACGAGTCCTCAATTACCAAGCAATTCGTTGGATTTACATTCAATTTAAGTGCAGTCTTCATGTAAACGGCGGGATGTGGTTTTCCAAAATCTTCAAACTCAGCAGAATGTACAACATCAAAATATTGACTAATTTTTAATCCATTTAATACTGCTTTTAATAAACGATCAGGTGAGGAAGTGGCCAATCCTATTTTAATGTTTTTTCCTTTAAGGTAAATCAAAGTATCAACTACTCCCTTTAATGGAATCGGATGATCAGTTACTAATTCAACCATTCTATTTATGATGTCATCCTCCACTTTTTTTTCGTCTGAAATTCCAAGGTTTTGATTTTTATTCCAATAATGAATGACCTCATCAATTCTCAATCCTACTGTTCTTTGAAAATCATTTTTGGATAAATTACAACCCAAATCAGAAAATACTTTTTCCATGGCTATTTTCCATAAAGGCTCTGAGTCAATTAGAACTCCGTCCATATCAAAAATAACCGCCTCAAAATCTTGTATTCGTAACACTAATCAGACTTTTTTATTATTCGTAATTTTTGTTTGCCCAGCTGACTCTTTTCAGTGGCAATATAAATTTGATTATCATCCCCTACACAGATGGCTTCCCATTGCTGAAGCCTTCCAATTCTCATCTTCTGTTCTAAATTAAATTTAAAATTACTCCATCTAAATATGTATATATGTCTATATGTTAAAACATAAAGTTTATCTTCTTTGAAGTCACATCCCGTCACTGAACCTCCAATCCAGGAATTTCCT
>WTIB01000132.1:0-4544 GCA_011522905.1 Crocinitomicaceae bacterium
TTTGATATTCAGGGCGTTATTTATTGATGTAATGAGTGTAAAGAATGTATTATACCATCCTTCATTAAAGTCAAATCCTTTAAACTTAAGTGAGATAAGAATTTGGCTTTAAATTTTGCCGTGAAATCACCAGTATTACTAACTTTTTTTAATAAGAAATGTTAGCTTCGAGAATATCAAAGGTGAAATTAAGATTCCAAGGACCTCAAACACTCTAAAAATATTGGTCCAAAATGTGCCAAAATTTACAGTACTTTTCCCATCAAAAGAAAGGGATATGTGATCCCACGATAAAAAGAATTCTAATTTCTGAATAAAAATTTTTGGGTTTACGATTGTGCGAGCCAGGTCATTTTCGAAATTACTTGGAACAAGGCTAGTTGTACCTGATAAATACATCTCATTGAAATAAGCCACATAGTATGTTGATTTCACGAGGTAAATGGAGTATATACCAAAGATAAGATAGAGATAAATAAGAGCTCTTTCGTTCCAAATAGATGATCTTTGTATTTGCTTACTTAGTTGAAAAGTAATAAAGCAATATAACGCCCAAATTGCAATATTTACAGGTAGGATAGGGTTCCATTGTACAACAAAGGCATACAAAAAAGTAATAACTAAATAGAAAACAAAAACCGCAAATTCAGTGAAATATCTATTTATCTTTTTCATGTCAATTAAGTATCCAATCCAAAACCCAAATATACCAAGGATATTGACAATTGTAATTTAATCTTCTTTTGCCTTTATTCAATGCTATCTATTTTCTATCTTTGCCCCCCAAAATTAGATAAATGACAACGAATAGAACTTTCACAATGATAAAGCCTGATGCTGTAGAGAATGGATACATCGGGAAAATTTTGGATATGATTACTGAGGCAGGCTTTGAAATTAAAGCTATGAAATACACGAGGCTTTCGCAAAAGCAGGCAGAAGACTTTTATGCAGTACATGCGGAGAGACCATTTTATGGTGAGCTCGTTTCTTACATGACTTCTGGACCTATTGTTGCTGCAATATTGGAGAAGGATAATGCTGTGGCTGATTTTAGAACCTTAATTGGAGCTACTGATCCATCTGAAGCAGCAGAAGGTACGGTAAGAAAGGCTTATGCAGAAAGTAAAGGACGAAATGCAGTTCACGGTTCGGATTCTGATGAAAATGCGGATATCGAAGGTAAATTTCATTTTGCATTTGAAGAAATACACTAAACATTAAACGATTGATAAAGGCTTTTGGAAAAAAGCCTTTTTTTGTGTCATGAAATACCAAGAGGCCATAGAAAAGCGAAGAACGTTTGGGATTATTTCCCATCCTGATGCTGGGAAAACCACCCTAACCGAAAAATTATTGCTTTTTGGTGGTGCTATTCAGACAGCAGGAGCTGTCAAGAATAATAAGATTAAAAAGACAGCGACTTCCGATTTTATGGAAATTGAAAAACAGAGAGGGATTTCTGTAGCGACTTCTGTAATGGCTTTTGGATACAAAAACAAACAAATCAACATTCTTGATACCCCTGGACATAAAGACTTTGCTGAGGATACTTTTCGTACACTTACGGCAGTTGACAGCGTGATTTTGGTAATTGACTGCGCAAATGGAGTAGAGGAGCAGACCGAAAAACTTATGGAAGTTTGCCGAATGCGTAAAACTCCTGTTATCATTTTTGTGAATAAAATGGACCGGGATGGTAAAGAATCTTTTGATTTGCTTGATGAGCTTGAACAATCCTTGAAAATTAAAGTACGACCATTGACATGGCCGATTGGAATGGGAGACTTTTTTCAAGGGGTTTACAATATTTATGACAAAAGTTTGAATCTATTTTCGGCTAACAAAACCAAGATTGAGGAAGATGTCCACGCCATTGACGACATTCAGAATAAAGAGCTTGACGAAATGATTGGTGAGGATCCGGCGGAAGAGCTCAGAGAGGAATTGGAGATGATTGAGGGCGTTTATGATGAATTTAATAGAGACGAATACTTAGCAGGAGATATAGCACCTGTATTTTTTGGTTCGGCCGTAAATAATTTTGGTGTAAAGGAATTATTAGATACTTTTTGTGAGGTATCTCCCTCACCTAGAGGGCGCACCACTGACTTGAGGAGTATAGAACCTCAGGAAGATAAGTTTAGTGGATTTGTCTTTAAGATTCATGCCAATCTAGACCCTAAGCACAGAGATAGAATTGCCTTCTTACGTGTGGTTTCAGGACGTTTTGAACGCAATAAGTTTTATCAGCACATCCGTCTAGAGAAGAAGATGAAATTTCCTAATCCTACTTCTTTTATGGCACAAGATAAAAGTGTTATTGATTATGCCTATCCTGGTGATGTGATTGGTTTATATGACACAGGAAACTTTAAAATTGGAGATACCCTTACTGAAGGGGAGAAAATGATGTTTAAAGGGATTCCAAGTTTTTCTCCGGAAATATTTCAAGAGCTTGAAAATCTCGATCCAATGAAGTCAAAACAATTGGATAAAGGCATTCGTCAGCTTATTGATGAGGGAGTTGCTCAGCTTTTTATTCAGCAGCCAGGGAATCGAAAAATTGTTGGGACGGTGGGTCAGCTTCAATTCGAGGTGATTAATTACCGCTTGACGCATGAATATGGTGCCAAATGTCAATTTGTAGCCAAAAACTATTTCAAAGCATGCTGGATTACTACTGATAATGTACAACAGCTCGAATCATTTATGAAAGCCAAATACAATCTATTGGCAAGAGATAAGGATGATAACCTTGTTTTTCTTGCTGAAACGCCTTTTTTACTTCAAATGGCAGAGCAGGACTATCCTGATTTGACCTTCCATAAGACCTCCGAATTTATGTTGGACAAATAGTGGGTTATCGCATTTGTTTTACATTTGTGTTATGAGACTTCTTTATTTCGGTTTAATTGTATCGTTTGTTTTCTCTTGTGGAGCTGATGTCGCCAAGGAGCCAAAGAATAAAAAAACTGCCGAGGTGAAAGTAGAGATTCCCATGCCATTATTTTCCGATGATATGGTTTTTGCCGATGAATTTGTAATTGCTAAGAAGTTTTCTAATGGCGATAACATACTACATGCACAATCAAAGGCAGATTGGGCTCATGCTGCAGAAAATGGAATACCTGCTTGGTGTTATATTGATTCTATCAATAAGCAAGGTATACTCTACAACGGATACTGTGTTACTGATGAACGGGACATATCTAATGATGTGATTTATTTGAATGAAGTTGATGCAGCCGTTTTTTGCAGTGTTTTTGATGCACCTGAAGTAGATGAAGTGGAGCTGTATATGACGGAGCGTAATTATCAAGGTAATTTTTATGTGTTAGGGTTTCAAAATATTTGGGTGGATGGGACCAATAAGGATTCAGGCATGAAGTATGTACTGAGTTATCATCCATCTCGTGCTCAGGTTCAATTGAGAAGGGCACATCCTGGGAATGGGTATTTTATTAGAACATTGAAAAAATAAGTATGACTAAGATTATTTTATTGGCCATTACCTTTGTGCAATTTGGTTTATTACAAGCGCAGATTACCCGTATTAAAATGGGACGTCAAAGCGATACCACAAAGGAGGTGAGCTTTCGTTTAGCAGAGCGCTACCAGGCGTATAATTGGAATGCTAAAGGTAAACATGATCATTATGACACCACAATCAATTCACCGAAGTCTGTTAAGTATGCTAAGGATGGCACTAAGTTTTATGTGCAGTCTCTGGAGGGGTATACCACCTCCATATATGATGCCTTCACAAAAGAGCGAATAGGCACGATTGGTCATCACTTCGATTCAAGTAACGACAGTCTATTTAAGGATGGGGAAACAACCATTTACGATTATCCCTACAAACAGAAAAGGAGTCAAAAAAATCATTTTTCTGGAAAACCAGTCGAAAGCTGCTTTTCTCATGGCGGTAAGTACCTCTGGGTCACCTACTATCGTAGAAGCTTTGATCCAATAGCGCAATCGCCGTCTGCAGTGGCTATTATTGACACAGAAAGAGATTTGATTGTTCGAGTAATGCCTACCGGACCACTTCCAAAAATGATTGCTTGCTCACCAGATAATAAGCGCATTTCTGTAACACATTGGGGGGACAATACCGTGGCGATTATTGATATTGATTCTGAAGATCCTTTTGACTTTAAATACGTCAAACATTCGGTTGTCGATTACAAGATGTCCACCAATTTCAGCTCATCACATGTGAATCGAGATGCCAGTTGTGGTTTTTGTTTAAGAGGAACTACTTATACTCCTGATGGACAATTTCTTATGGTTGGGAGAATGGGCGGTGGTGGCATTGCTATTTTCGATGCAAACACCTATGATTATTTGGGAACGATTTTCGGTATGATGTCAAATGTTCGGCACCTCGTGGTGAAAGATGAATACCTCTATATCAGCTGTAATCGACCAGGTCAGGTTCAGCGTTGTAAGTGGCAAGATTTGGTCAAGGCGCGACTGGAAACCGATGAGAAAAAAGTGACCTTTAGCGAGTTTGAAAATGTATATGTAGGCACAGGAGC
>WTIB01000132.1:4644-6131 GCA_011522905.1 Crocinitomicaceae bacterium
TTTAGCCCCCTGTTTATGAAATGCACTTGAAGAACTCATCTCTGTAGCTCTTTTCGTTAAAACGTCCTGAATATTCTAGAGTTGTTGTTGAGCTTTCCTTGTCTTTAATTCCTCTTTGGGAAACACAAAGGTGTTTTGCAGAAATCATCACCATAACATCTTCTGTTTGTAGGGTTTCTTTTAGCTCGTTCAAAATTTGTAAGGATAAACGCTCTTGAACTTGTGGTCTGTGCGCATAATAATCAACCACCCTATTAATTTTGGAAAGTCCAATCACTTTGTCCTTTGGAATGTATGCGACATGTGCGTATCCGTTTATAGGTAGAAAATGGTGCTCGCATAATGAATCAAGAGAAATGTTTTTTTCAACGAGCATCTTTCCATAACCATACTTATTGTCAAAAAGCGAAATCTTGGGTTTGTTTTTGGGATCTAAGCCATAGAACAACTCCTTCACATACATTTTAGCCACTCGGTATGGTGTACCTGAAAGACTGTCATCTGTTAAATCCAAACCAAGCTCCTCTAATATCTGAGCAAAATAATACTCAATGGCTTTGATTTTTTGTGCATCTGTTTTTTCGAAAGCATCTTTTCGTAATGGTGTTTCAGTACTTGTCGAGATGTGATTGTCTCCTAATAATTCCATTTCTAGCTTATCCATTTCTTCTTCATTTATATAGGTTGTACATTCAATTTATATGACTAATAGGTCTAATACGATTTACACATTGATAACATAAATGAATCAAATTTGTTCTTGTACATTTGTAGCTAAAGATTCTTCATATATGGCCTTAACTTACTCATCAATGCTAGAATTAGGGACAAAAATCCCTTACTTTAAGCTTGTTAATTCACTTGATCAACAAGTATTTTCCTCATCTAAACTAAATAATGACAGACCAAGTTTACTTATGGTGATTTGTAATCATTGTCCGTATGTAATTCATTACCATGAAGAATTGCAACATCTCACTAATGACTATAAAAGAGAAATTGATTTTGTGGCCATAAGCTCGAATGATGTGGATCGTTACCCCCAAGATGGTCCTAGTGAGATGAAAAAGCTTTTTGAAAGACTAGGTTTGGATTTTCCATATCTATATGATGAAACACAAGAGGTCTCAAAATCTTTGCAGGCTCAATGCACTCCAGAGTTTTACTTATATGATTCAAACAATGAATTGGTTTACAGGGGTAGGTTAGATGCCTCTTCACCGGGTAAAGACATACCAATAACAGGGATTGATTTGAGGTCAGCTATTGAAGCATTACTTTGTGGAGATGACATTTCATCAGATCAACATCCGTCAATGGGTTGTAGTATCAAGTGGAAATAATCAGATCATTTGATTAGTCTAATTCTAGGTCAGCACCGCAGTATTTGCAAAATTTGGCGTTGTCATCATGTCCCTCTTTAGAACAAGATGGGCAGCTTTGTGTATTGGAATTTTCCGCACGAGAAAGCTCCACAGAAATCAGTC
>WTIB01000072.1 GCA_011522905.1 Crocinitomicaceae bacterium
ATTGAATGAATTTAAAGGTGTCTTGTTGGCTTCTGAGGAAAGAAGCAATATGGATTTTAAAGATCTTCTTTTGCGTTTTATTGAAATCGACGGGGAAAGAAAGTTTTTCTATAACTGTTGGTTTAGTTATTCTAGCCGTGAATCAAAATATGTTTTTAATGAATGCTTTTCGATAAATCAAGAATCAACGCAGGGGTATCAATTTGATGTATATTCCTCAAAAGAAGCAACAGAAAGGAATAAAGTTCAAACGAATAGGGAAGTAAAGGAGATTCTAAAGGATTATGGGTATTTTCTTTAAATTTCTTTATTCACTCCAATTCCAAATAATGCAAAATCATATTTTCCTGGATCTAAGGGGTCAAATTTCCTAAGCTTACTTATAAGCTCCTCATTGGTTTTCCAGTCGTTTTGTTTTCGTTTGATTAATCGAAGCTTACGTGCAATATTACCTGTATGTACATCTAGAGGAATGTACAATTCACTGCTGCCTATGCTTTTCCAAATGCCAAAGTCAACACCATTTTTTGAATCTCTCACCATCCAACGCAGAAACATGATCATTCTTTTGCATGCGGAGTTTTTACTCGGATTTGATAGGTGTTTTTCACTTCTTACAGAATGCTCTACAGACAAGAATTGGGTTCGGAAATTCATAATTCTGTTGTAAATTGTAGCTTCTTGTTTAGGGTATAGTTGGAATGATTTTTCTAATCCGCCATTATTATATATTTCCTGTAAGCTACGGCAGAAAAAATCAAAATCATCTGAGTTGAAAGTTCTGTGAACAAAGTGAATATTATTGGACTCATATTCCATAATGAATTGGTAAGGAGAATCACCCCAAATACGCATCAGCTTCTCTCCACTTTTAATAATACTTAAACGATTTCCCCAAGCTATTGTCGCAATAAAAAATGCACAAATTTCAATATCTTCCTTTCTTTGATATTGGTGAGGTATTTTTATGGGGTCATTGGTGATAAAGTCAATGTTTTCATATTGGCTCGCCTTAAAATCTAAATATTCTTTAAGTTCTTTATTGTTCAAGGATTAAACGAATTTTCCGTCCACCATAGTTAAGGCACGATCCGCCATGGCTGAAAGCTCTTTGTTATGAGTAACGAGCACAAAGGTTTGATTAAAATCATCTCTTAATTTGAAAAAGAGTTCGTGAAGGTCACGAGAAGATTGCGTATCTAAATTCCCCGATGGTTCGTCACCAAAGATTATTTTGGGTTTATTGATTAAAGCCCGGCAGACCGCTGTTCTTTGTTGTTCTCCACCCGAAAGCTCAGATGGTTTATGTTGTGCACGGTTTTCAAGTCCAACTTTCATCAGTAGTTCGAGTGCTTGCTCTTTCGCTTCTTTTTTATTTATTCCTTTGATGAGAGCGGGTAGCATGATGTTTTCACACGCTGTAAATTCAGGTAGAAGCTGATGAAACTGAAAAATAAACCCAAGTGCTGAATTTCTGAAAGAGGAAAGCTCCTTTTCATTCAATGTAAAAGGATTTGTGCCAGCAATATTTAAGCTTCCCTCACTTGGTTTATCTAGTGTTCCAAGTATTTGTAGAAGTGTAGTTTTTCCAGCACCTGAGGCTCCAATAATGGAAACAATTTCATTCTGATTAATCTCGAGATCAATTCCCTTCAAAATGGACAAGTCATCATAGGACTTCTGAATATTTTCGGCTTTAAGGATCATTTTTTGAGTTTCAAATTATGGCCCATTTTTTCCTTTTTGGTAGTAAGATATTCTTCGTTGTGTATGTTGCAATTTATTTCAATCGGCACCGTTTCAGTGATTTCCAATCCATATCCAATTAGTCCTGTTCGCTTTTTTGGATTGTTAGTCATTAACTTCATTTTTGTGATCCCTGTGGATCTCAAAATTTGTGCTCCAACTCCATAATCCCTTGCATCTCCTTTGAAACCAAGCTTTAGATTTGCGTCTAAGGTATCGTAACCTTCCTCTTGCAGTTTGTATGCTTTCAATTTATTAATTAAGCCAATACCACGTCCTTCCTGGTTCATGTATAAAACAACACCTTTACCTGCTTTTTCTATCATTTTCATGGCATCTGCTAGTTGATCTCCACAATCGCATCGCAAAGAGCCTAAAATATCTCCTGTGAAACAGGAAGAATGAACTCGAACGAGAACAGACTCATCTGGATCCCATTTTCCTTTGATTATGGCAAGATGCTCCTCACCAGTTGTCAGCTGTTTGAAAGCTTTTAATTTGAAATCTCCATATTTTGTTGGTAGTTTGATTTCTACCAATTCCTCAATAAGTGTTTCATGCATCATTCGATACGCAATCAAATCCTCTATTGAAATTATTTTCATATTGAATTTCTTCGCAATATCAATCAATTCAGGTAATCGTGCCATCGATCCATCTTCGTTCATGATTTCCACAATAAGTCCTGCTGGCTCGAATCCTGCAAGTCTACTGAGATCAACAGCTGCTTCTGTATGGCCCGCTCTGCGGAGGACACCACCTTTTTTAGCTCGTAAAGGAAATATGTGCCCTGGCTTTCCAAGTTCATTTGATTTTGTAGCTGGATCAATCAAAGCTTGAACCGTTTTCGCTCGATCAGATGCAGAAATTCCGGTAGTACAACCCTTGCCAATTAAGTCAACAGACACAGTGAAAGGTGTATCAAAATGCGAATTATTAGATTGAACCATCATTTCAAGACCAAGTTCGTCACATCTTTCCTCAATGAGAGGTGTACAAATGAGTCCTCTTCCATGCGTAGCCATGAAATTGATTAGATCTGGAGTAGCATTTCTTGCAGCCGTAACGAAGTCTCCCTCATTCTCTCTATCTTCATCATCTACAACGATAATTACCTTGCCGTTTTTTATGTCTTCAAGGGCCTCCTCAATGCTATTTAACTCGAATTCCATACTTTTCTTTGTATTAAAATTAACTGATTTAAATCAATTCTATTGTTCTGGTATTTGCTTTAGTGTCTCCAAGTAAAATTTCCAAAATTTTTGAACCGACGAAATTTGTACTTTTTCGTCAGGTGAATGTGCGGCTCTAATGTTTGGGCCAAATGATATCATATCGACACCGGGAAGGTGTTTACCTAAAATACCGCATTCTAATCCAGCATGACATGCTTTCACTTGTGGATTTTCATTGAACATATCTTTGTAAAGCTGCTCCATGATTTCTAAAATTTCTGAATTAGGATTAGGCTGCCATCCTGGATATTCGCCAGATTGAACTACCTCGCAGCCCATGTTTTCAAAACAACTTTTAATGGTCATCGCTACCTCATCTCTCGTACTGTCAACACTACTGCGCTGCAGTGATTGTGTAATAAAGCTTCCATTTTTAATTTCAACTCTCGCAAGACTTGATGAGGTTTCTACGAGGCCTTCAATGTCCGGGCTCATTCTGTATACACCATTGTGCACCGCACATAAGGTGTTCAATATTTTATTAAAATCATTATCCGAAACTGCATCTTCCATTGCAGACGTTTCACTGCACTCAATCTGCTGGTGAATTTCAATAGACTTATACTCGGATTTAAAGGTTTCGCACATTCCCTTAAATATGGAATGAAATAATTCTGAATCATTTTTCGAAATAGCAATAACACATTGTGATTCCCTGGGAATAGCGTTTCTTAAACCTCCACCATCAAAAGAAATAAGCTGTATCTTCAATTCTTTAGAAATCGTCCACAATAATCTTGACATCCATTTATTTGCATTACCTCTACCGCTGTCTATATCCATTCCAGAATGCCCACCTAAAAGTCCTTTCACCTTGATTTCAAAACATAAGCTATTATGAGCAATTGGTTCTGTTTTGTAACTATATGAGGTGTTTGTATCAATTCCTCCAGCACATCCAATAGATAGCTCGTCGTCATCTTCGGTATCTAGGTTTAACAAAATCTGTCCGTCGAGTAATGAGCCATCCATCTCCTTTGCTCCGGTCATTCCTGTTTCTTCATCTATTGTAAAAAAAGCCTCGAGAGCAGGATGGGCTATATCATTTGATGATAAGGTTGCCATAATTGTGGCAACACCAATTCCGTTATCTGCACCCAAAGTTGTTCCCTCAGCGTCAATCCAATCTCCTTGAACACGCATACGAATACCCTCAGTCTCAAAATCGAAAACAGTATCGTTGTTTTTTTGGTGTACCATGTCTAGATGAGATTGCAGAATCACTTTTTTTCGGTTTTCCAATCCTGGACTTGCCGGTTTCTTTATAATGACATTTCCTGCATTATCCTTAATGGTTTCTAAATTCAAGGATTTTCCAAAATTCATCATGAATTCTATGACGCGCTCCTCCTTTTTTGAAGGTCTGGGCACTGCATTTAAATCTGCAAAATGATTCCAGAGTTTATTCGGTTCTTGATTTCTAACTGACATGTTTAAGGAAATTTAGGATATTGTTTAAAATTAGGTTCTCTTTTTTCGAGGAATGCGTTTCTTCCTTCAACGGCTTCATCAGTCATGTACGCGAGCCGAGTTGCTTCCCCTGCGAATACTTGTTGACCAACCAATCCATCATCTATGAGGTTGAAAGCAAATTTGGACATCTTTATGGCAGTTGGACTTTTTTTAAGAATCTCTTGACCCCAATCAAAAGCTGTTTGTTCTAATTTATCATGTGGGACAACTCTATTTACCATTCCCATTTCAAAAGCTTCTTCCGCTGAGTAACTAGCACCTAGGAAAAAAATTTCTCGGGCTCGCTTTTGACCTACTTGGCGTGCAAGGTAAGCGGATCCAAAGCCTCCATCAAAACTTGCGACATCTACATCAGTTTGCTTAAAAATAGCATGTTCCTTAGAAGCTAAAGTCAAATCACAAACAACATGCAGACTATGTCCGCCTCCCACAGCCCATCCTGGAACTACAGCAATTACAACTTTATTCATAAAACGAATTTGTCGTTGCACATCTAAAATGTTGAATTTGCTGACTCCATCAGTTCCTTTGTAACCTCTTGGAGCTCTAACACGTTGGTCGCCTCCTGAACAAAATGCCCATATGCCGTCTTTTGGAGATGGACCTTCTCCCGAAATTAAAACAACACCAATTTCTTGACTTTCGTGACAAATGATGAGTGCATCCAACATTTCATCAACTGTTTTTGGACGAAATGCATTTCTTACTTCAGGTCTATTGAATGCTATACGCGCAATACCGTCGCAATAGTTAAATGTAATGTCTTCATAGGCTTTGATGGAAGTCCAATTTCTTTCTGACATAATCTATCGTTTGTGCAAAAGTAACAACATCAGATAAAACGAAAGGTTTAAAATGATTTAAGTTTAATCTGAATTCTTATTTTTTGATTTAGTTAAACTGTATTTCGTCTAAAAAAGTCCAAGGTGTATGTCCTGAGCCAGGTAGTCCATCTGGTATTGATGATTCATTTTGAATTTTAAACCTTATTTTTTTCATCCGTTTACCTATTTTTAACTTAATTATTTCGGATGCAATAGATTCAGAAGAATAAATTTTACTCCTTTTTTTTGAGGCATTCTGTATTTCAATTGATTTTGGTAAGTATATCCATGAACCATTGGATTTTAAAAAGCTCAAATCAATGGAATTTATTCTTTTTCTTTTCGGAAGCTCAATTTCAAATACAATGGTACTTGTGTCGAAACCTATCCATTCGTGTCCTTTCCAGGGACGAATACCATACTGACCATCCAAAAGAACCAAGGAGGAGTAATTATATTGCGGATTTGGTTGAGTTGTGTAGTTTATTTTGGCGCCCAAACCTTTATGATTGTTAATATGCAATTCTGAATCTAAATTTGTCTCATTACTGGTCAAAGTAATTTTACTTTCAATTAACTTATTTTTGGTTCTTTCAATTAGTAATGGTTGGTTTGCAAGAAGCGTAAAATGAAGATCACTTTTACAATCTGACGAATGTATTATAGTTTGAAAACTTTCATTTTTATTCTTAGATTTTAGTTGAATGCTTATTCCTTTTTCATGTTTATTGAATTCAATATATGGCCGCAGACTAGTTTTTGAATAATTCACTTTCAGACGATCCAAGATTTTAAAATGCTTATCATTTAAGATAGATTCAAAGTCCTCAAACGA
>WTIB01000092.1 GCA_011522905.1 Crocinitomicaceae bacterium
ATGATGGGTCAGTTCCTTCTGCATCCAAAAGAATTGATGTTCCTCCTCCACAGTAGGATTGAGGAGAAACTACTACAGGTTGATCACATTGCGCGTGATAAACCGATACGCTAGCAAAAAAGCCAAGCGTTAAAAGTAAAAGTTTTTTCATTTAGGTTTGTATTTATATTGTATTTACGCTAAAATATGAAAATATATATTAACCATAAATAATTTTAATGGTAAATTTGAACTCTAATTTAAAACGATGGACTTAATCAACAAACGTGCTATTGTCTGCGGTAGTACTCAGGGAATAGGAAAAAGTACCGCAATTAAACTTGCGGAAATGGGTGCGTCCGTTGTTTTAATTTCAAGAAATAAAGAAAAGCTTGATAATGTTCTTAAAGAACTCCCAGTTGTAAATGACGCGCAAAAGCACGAAATCTTGGTTGCAGATTTTTCTAATCCACCCTCTTTAAAAAAGGCCTTAGAAGATTTCATGTTTCAGGATCAAACGATTCATGTTTTGGTTAACAATACAGGAGGCCCTCCAGGAGGCCCTATTAAGGATGCTAATACTGAAGAATTTATGAATGCTTTCAATCAGCATTTGATATGTAATCACATTCTGGTACAAGCTACTTACCCAGGAATGAAAACTGCAGGATATGGTCGCATCATAAATGTGATTTCAACTTCAGTTAAACAACCCATTGAAGGATTGGGAGTAAGTAATACAATTAGAGGGGCGGTGGCGAATTGGAGCAAAACACTTGCCTCAGAATTAGGTCCGTATGGTATTACTGTGAACAATGTTTTGCCTGGAGCAACTGCTACAGAGCGGCTTACAGATATACTGCATAATGTTTCAAAAAAAATAAATGGAACTTATGAAGATGCCGAAAACATGATGAAAAATGTGACTCCTGCAAAACGCTTTGCTCAACCTGAAGAAATTGCAGGAGCGATAGCCTTTCTTGCTTCATCAGAAGGTTCATACATTAATGGGATTAATCTCCCGGTAGACGGTGGGCGAACGAAATCCTTGTAACTAGGTCAGCGTAGCTTATCTTTATAGTATATGCGAAGACCAATAAGAAAAGGAATACCAAACAAAAAACAAAAAGCCAATGCATACCCCTCTTTGGTGAGATAGAAATCTTGAATGTATTCCATATCCTCTTCCTCATATCCAAATCCCAAAAAATAAGAAAGACTTATTGGAGCAGATATGGTTTTGGATATTCCTGTTGAATTCTCGACAATTTTACCGGAAAATAAGTTGATCGGAAAAAAACACAAAACACCTCCAATGAGAAGAAAGGAAACAACAAAGGCTAGTATAGCTCTATTCAAAATGAATTTATTTATTCAAAGATAAGCCTTATTTTAGCACATACTATTCAGATGTCAAAAAAGGGGATTCATATAAACAAGCAGCGGTGGAAAATTGTCTTGGCATTTTTGGTTCTTCTTGTAATCGCTGGAACTCTTATTGTTTCAAATGAGTTTATTTCAAAGATCGGTCAAAGGGAAAAAGATAAGGCCAAGCAATGGGCTCAATCAGTAAAAAAGAAGGGTGAATTGGTGGAGCTGAGTAATCAAATTTTTTTAGAGCTCAAAAAAAAGGAAAAGCAAAAAATCGATCTCGTTGTCAAGGCCCAAAAAACGATTCTTACGAAATCGGATTTAGGGCAAAATCAGGACATTGAATTTTCGTATTCTATAATAGAATCAAATAACGATATCCCCGTGGTTTTATTAATTGGAGATGAGGTGAGCCAGTATCGCAATATGGATTCTTTTTTTACCGAAGGACTTACACAAAAAGAAAAAGACTCAATATGTCTCTTAAAATCTGATATTTGGAAAGACAATGGACAATTTTATGAGATTGAGTACTATGAAGGTATGTTTCTTCAATTTATTTATGGTACTTCATTGGAGCTGAAAAGGCTTCAGGATGAAAGTAAAGAACTCATCAAATCTTTTAACCAAGAAATTAAAGACAATCAGGGTTTAATACCGGTGATATTATGGGATGACCAGGAAGATATATTAGTTGCTACCAATGTAAATAAATCAAAGGAGGCATTAATAGAATTAAAGGATCAGTGGAAGATAAAAAATCCACCTATCGTTTTTAATTTTGACTCAGGGAAAAAGATACTTTATTATTCAGATAGCAGAGAACTGACTTATCTGCAATGGATTCCCTACTTTCAATTCATAATTCTTGGGCTCATTATTCTATTGGGATACTTTATATTCTCAACGTACCGAAAAGCAGAACAAAAAAGAGTCTGGGCTGGGATGGCCAAAGAAACGGCTCACCAACTTGGAACACCTTTATCCTCACTCATGGGTTGGCATGCTCACCTTGAGCAATTAAAAATAGATCCAATGATTACAGGTGAAATGAAAAAGGATTTACACCGACTTGAAAGGATAACCGACCGTTTTTCAAAAATTGGCTCAGAATCCAAACTGGAAGATTCTGATATTATTCAAACCATTGAACAAAATCTAATATACCTCAAAGCGAGGTTGTCAAAAAAAGTAGAAATCAATTTTGAATCGTTCATTAATGAAAAAACCGTGGTTCTGCATAATCAATCACTTATTGACTGGGTCATTGAAAATCTATGTAAGAATTCTGTTGATGCCATGGGTGGGGTAGGTAATTTGAAAATAATGGTTTCTGAGGAGAAAAAAAATATTCATATTGATGTTTCTGATTCAGGGAAAGGCATCCCTTTAAGCGATCAGAATGCGATTTTTGATCCAGGATATTCCACTAAAAAACGAGGTTGGGGACTTGGGTTGGCATTGGTTAAAAGGATTGTTTGCGAACACCACAAGGGAAAAGTATTTGTCCTAAAATCTAAATTGGGTGAAGGGACGACAATACGAATCAGCTTGCCTCTTGAAACCCTTTCTTAAGATTGTCTATGACTTCCTTGATGGACTTGACCTCTTTTACGTATTCGATGGAAGGACCAGCACACCATACTGTTTTGTATGTTGTTGAAAATGCAGCTTTTTGAAGACTTTTCATTCCCCTCATAAATGTGATGGCTTTGAACCATTTTTTTAACCTTTTATTTTTGTTTAATAAACGTTCAAGAAAGTTTTGAGAAGTGCCGATTTTTTGAACGTAAGGGGTATTTATTACCGTACATGGCGTACCAGACAATTTGGTTGTCAATACGATATCTTTAGCGCCAAAATTGACACATGCGTCTTTGTATTCCTGAGAAACGGGAGCTTCTTTGGTTGCGATAAATATACTTCCCATTGAGACGCCACCAGCACCAAGGTCAAGCATATCCTTGATTCCTTTGCCGTCACCTATTCCTCCGGCAGAGAGAATTGGAATTGAACAGGCAGCTTTTAAAGCAGGGATAAGTTCGTTGTACGAGGTTGGGCCAGCATGTCCTCCGGCTTCTTTATTAACCGCAATGATTCCGTCAGCACCTAGGGACTCGACTTTTTTGGCATATTTCACATCTACGACATCACAAAACACTTTTACTCCGTGTTGCTTAGACATTTTTATGGTTTCCTCAGGCGATCCCAATGAGGTAATAAAAAAAGATATTTTTTCTTCACAACATACCTTTAATTGCTCCTTGTATAAAAAGTTGGATTTATTCACAATTAGGTTGATACCAAAAGGGCCGTCTACTGCTTTTTTAATTCTACGAATCGCATCTCTAAGCTCATCAACTGTTCGATAATTTAAGGCTGGAATGGCACCCGTAATGCCATTATTGATGGCTTCAATAATCATCTCTTCATTTGAAACCAAAAACATAGGAGCCATTATAACAGGAAAATCAATATTCAGCATTTCACATAATTGCGCCTTTTTTGTCATTATCTTTGAGATTGTATGCATTCAAAATTAATTAATTAAAAACAGAATATAGAAATGCGTAAGAGATTTCAATTCTTATTTCTTCTTTTATCCTATTCGTTTTTAAGTTTCTCACAAAATTGTGAAGACATCATAGAGGATTCTGTTGCTTACACCACATCAATGATCTATGAAGATGTAGTTGACTTAATGTATAAATATGGCGATGTTCTTTCAGTAGATATTTTGGGGTATTCGGAGTTTGGTCAAGCCATTCCTCTATTAAAAATTGAAGACAGCAGTTTTTATGGGAATAAAAAACCGGTATTATTTGTTGCAAATATTCATGCGCGTGAATTTTACAGCTCAAAGTTTTTAATGAAATTCACTAATCATTTTTTAATGTCAATTTCGAATCCTTCATGTACCTATAACGAGGTATCAAATTACCTGAAAGAGTATTCATTGTACATCATCCCATTAGCGAATCCAGATGGTTTAAAAATTGCTCAACAAGATTGGGATGGAATTGAGCAACACAGAGTTGAGATTGATAAGATTAAGAGGATAGGGCCCTACTCTGATTGGAAGGCAAATGGGAAAGGCATTGATTTAAATAATAATTTTGATGATGGTAATTTTCACCTTAAGCACGGGAGACTTTTTGAGGAGAATCCAGCATCACAAGGACATAAAGGAGATTATCCTGGCCAAGCTATTGAAGCTAAGCTCATTCAAGACTTTGTAGATTCAATAAGACCTTTGATTACATTATCATTTCATACGAAAGGTGATATTTTATTTTGGGCAGACAAAGGGACTCATCAAAAATTTAAAGGATTGGACACAAAATTGAATAAAAAAGTATCCAATAAATGTGGATTAATCATGGCTCGTGTTTCCCAAAATCCAAAAGAATATGCCGCAGGTCTAGAAAATTATGTTCGGGCAAAAATCGATGCCATTGGAGTTTGTGTCGAGCTGTCAAAACCCAATAATAAAGATGCGCAACATCCTCCTGAAAAATTCTTGGAATTGGTTTGGCATAAATGCAAAAACCTACCCCTAATTTATTTAAATGAATTTTCAAGACTCTATCCTGAATATGCTTATTTATTCGAATAGCGCGTAGGTTCAACAATCTTTACCGTGTTTTAAATTCCTTTGCTAAATTTGGTAAAAGAATGCACATGAAAAAAATAATTTTAATCACTTTTTTGCTTTTTAACTTTATTGAAATCAAAGCACAAAAAGTATATTCTGTCGATTATGCAAGTCAGGCAGATGTAAAGGTTTTTGTCGTAGATTATGAAAGTCAAGCAGACCTAAAAGTTTATAAGGTAGATTATTCAAGTCAGGCAGGTAAGAATGATGGAAATTGGTATTTTGTTGATTACGCAAGTCAAGCTGATAAAAAAATATACTTTGTTGATTATTCCAGTCAAGCTGACTTGAAGATTTATTTCGTGGATTACAGAAGTCAGGCAGGTTGGAAAAAGGCATCAAAGAAACAATTGATGTATTGATTCGTGATTGATTATCTAGAAGTTTTTGCCGTTATATGTGGCATAATGTATTTGATTCTTTTATCCAAGGTGATTCGTTGGGGATGGATTTTTGGAATTATGAGTGCGGCCTTGTATGCTTACATTTGTTTTAACGTTTCACTTTACTTTCAGTCGATTTTACAATGTATTTATGTATTTGCTGGACTATGGGGATTTTGGAGCTGGTCAGAATTAAAAGAACCTTCAGAGACAGGGACTTATCACTTACCAATAAAGGAGAATATTATCGTCTTTTTTGGAGCATTTATTTGTGCCATTTTGGCCTATTATCTATTGAGTTATACAGATCAAAAATCAGTACTCATTGATTCTTTTGTTTCTGTATTTAGCCTTTTAGCAACACTCCTGACTATATTTAGATTAATAGAGAATTGGTATTATTGGTGGGTTATCAATTTGTTAGCAATAGTGTTATTCTATCAACAAAACCTGAAGGCTACTGTTTTTTTATATGCAGTGTATTTGGCACTTTCCATATATGGATATCTTGAATGGCGCAAAAAATTAGTTCGAAATTGAAAAAAATGAAAATTGCCTTTACAGGTCCTGAATCCTCTGGAAAAACCACGATGGCGAGGTGGACCGCAAAACATATTTCGTATGAATTGGTTCCGGAATACGCTCGTGAATATCTCCAAAAAACAACAGCATATCATTTAAATGATCTAAACAATATTGCTTTGGAACAATTCAA
>WTIB01000044.1:0-2697 GCA_011522905.1 Crocinitomicaceae bacterium
GGGCAACCCCTCCTTATTCATTTAGTTTAATTTAAAATTTATTTGATTGTAATCATTTCTGGAGCTTCAGCACCGTCAACAAAAACCAAATAGTTTCCTGGATTTACATCACCTAAAGTAATTTCAGAAAACCCTCGAGTTGTTCCAGAATAAACCAATTGTCCTAGAACATTAACTACTTTAAATGAAACTTGTACATCTAGCTGAACATTTTCAACTTCAAGTTTAAATGTTCCTGATGATGGATTTGGGTAAACATTGAATCGAAGCTCAACTGGAAATAGAGTCATAGCTGTGTTGTTATCATCTCCACAAACCGCATCTACTTCACCGCAAGCACCAAGTACATCTCCTATATTCAAATGTGCTTGAACTGCATTAGCGTTGATACATATGGTGTTTCCATTGTGACACATCTCTACCTTATAATTGTTGCTGTTACCAGCTCGACACCGTACATCAACAGAACATACATTCACCTCATCATTAGCAGTACACCCATTAGCATCAGTGACGCTTACAGAGTAAACCTCGGATGATTGAGGACAAACAATATTATCTGAACTAGAGGTTCCATTTGACCAATCAAATATGTAAGACCCCGTTCCTCCGCTTGCGCTTGCGCTAAGTGTTGTACATGACTCAGGACCGTATCCATAATAAACAATCGCATCTGAACCTGCATCTACTACTAATGCATCAGGTTGATCAATCACCACAGAAATGGTTTCAGAACATCCATTGGCATCAACCACAAGGAAATCATAAGACCCAGCTCCTAAGTCAGCATAAACACCTTCGGTTGGCGAAGTTGTAAATGTACCAATAGGCATTGGAGAGCCAGTTGTACTGTTTGATGATGATCCATCTAAAGCGTTCGTTCCACTGAAAGACCAATCGCCAACAACGAAATTTCCACCATTCGGTAAGGACCCAGTATTACGATATGCCCAACCGTCTAAATAGTCCCAAGCTTGTCCGGATCCGTCAACATTAATATCTCCAAAGACATCTACTACAGATCCATTTTTGAAGAGTTCAACAGCATCATCACCATTAATACCTAAGGCAAATGAGCTATAATTCGGAGCGAAGCCGAAGAAATTTGTAAAACCAGCCACCCCTGAAGAACTTGAACTAACGTATATGTAATCTCCGGCGTTTGCCGAACCTGAAGGGAAAGTAAATTCCTGACCATCGGTCCCGCCACCATTATTTGCAGATCCAAGTCCGTAGATACTTAAATCAGCAACATCTTCAATAACATATATTTCAACAGCTTTTGGTACACCCCCACTTAATGGGCCATCAATTGCTCCTGTTATTATAAGACTCGATTGTAATGGGCTAAATGCTCCTTGATATGGAGGAACACCTCCTGTTGCAGAAACAACAACGTCAGTGGTTTCCCCAAAACACAAGATATCAGCAAATGAAGCATCGAGTGATAATGCATCAGGTCCACCAATACTTACAATTATGGATTCGCTCAAACCATTTGCATCTGAAATGATGACATGATTATCTCCTTGAGGAAGGAATTGTGTTCCTGTCTGACCCGTTTGAAAAGTAGCAAGCGGAAACGGGCTAGAGGTTGAGCTATTCGAAGAAGAACCATCTAATGCATTTGGTCCACTATACGACCAGTTTGAAGCGTTAAATGCTGTAGTAGGTGCAACACCATTATTTCTGTAAGCCCATCCGTCAAGATATTCCCATGCTTGACCAGAACCATCGACGTTAATATTTCCGAAGACATCTACGGCTATTCCATTTTTAAATAGTTCAACCGCATCATCTCCGTTAATCGATAAAGCAAAAGTGTTGTAATCTGGGGCAAACCCAAAAAAGTTCGTAAATCCAGCGACACCTGATGAATTTGAACTCACGTAGATATATTCACCCTGATTTACGGAAACAGAGGGAAAAGTGAATTCTTGTCCATCTGTTCCACCACCATTATTGGCTGATCCAAGACCGTATTCACTTAAATCGCCAATGTCAGATAAAGCATATAATTCTACAGCTTTTGGAACACCACCTGAAAGCGGACCGTCAATGACACCTGTAATAATTAAGGCAACATCACTTGAGCTTACTGTTCCAATACCGGAATAAGGGGCTGTTCCGCCACTTACAGAAATGGTTACTTCCGATAGGTCTCCATTACATAGTACTGGAGTAGAGCTCACCGAAATGTCTAATTGAGATTGTACATTTTCACAAAGGAAAATGAGGCTTGAGCACAGCAATAGCTGACCCAAAACTTGCATAGTTTTTTTCATGATTATAGAGTTTAGTTAAATAGTCTAGCAATTATAGGATTGTAGTCCTAATAATTTGAGAACCACAAGTTAATAAATTATTAAATACAAAATGATGTAAGAGTTATTTAATACATTACCAACCCTCTAAAAAGTGGTCAATGTCCCTGCGGTCTTTTTTTGAAGGCTTTCCATGCTCCCATTTGCGGTAATTGCGCTGGGCCAATAGATAGGTCTTGTGTTTTTCAATTTCTTCTTGTGGAGTGACATCAATAATATAATCATTGACAAGCTTAGCTCCCAAGCGTTTATTTGTCAAGGCCAAAATTTTATAGGAAAAAACAGCATTGTTTTTTTGAAAGCTGATGAGGTCTCCCAACTGAACTTCTTTAGAAGGCTTACATTCTTTTCCGTTGATTTTGATTTTATTTCC